>CAYNBZ010000030.1:0-27060 GCA_964395975.1 uncultured Muribaculaceae bacterium
AAGTGGTTGTGCATTAGCGCGCAGCCACTTCTGTTTTTCCTGTGTGTCATGTTTTTAAATTCCATATTTAATTTGAAAAAAGCAAGACCAAAATAGATACTTCCGATTTTAATAATGATTACTATAATGGTGGTGATGTTGTGTTTATATGACTGGCATTTCACTCGTTAAAATCGCCCAAACCTCATAAATCATTAACTTTCAATCATATTTTCGTGATTTACTCAGTATCTCACTTTTTTGTATTATCTTTGCGGACAGATTTTGTAACTTTTTGATTGCCGCATTTAATTTATGGTGTCGGTAAGCAGAGAATGTGAAACAGCAATGAATGTAGCAGTGTATTGTTCATCTCGCAGTAACCTTGACAAATGTTATGTTGATGCTGCTGTCGTGCTTGGAGAGTGGATAGGACGCAATGGACACAACCTTGTTTACGGCGGCTCTGATGCGGGAATTATGCACACACTTGCTGAGGCGGCTCATAGGGCTGGCGCACGCATTATTGGAGTGGTGCCGCAATGTTTTGCCAAACGAGCCGATTCTCTTGTCGATGAATTGATTCATACGGTTGACCTTGCCGAGCGCAAGGCTTGCATGATGTCGCTTGGTGATATTTTTGTGGTGTTGCCCGGTGGTATAGGTACTATCGATGAATGGATTTCGACACTTACCAATCTTGTAGTATCAGGTGATATATCTACACGTATTATTGTGGTAAATATAGGTGGGATATTCGATCACATATTGGCTCAAATAAGTGCTACGGCTGTATCGCCTTTTGCAAAGGGGGGGACTCCGTTGACGGGGCATTGCATAGTGGTCGATAATATAAATGAAATGATAGAACAATTAAAAAATAATTTGTTATGACAATGAAAAGTAGCATCTACACCGAAACGGGCGACAACGGAACCACTGCACTCGTTGGAGGCAAAAGGGTGAAGAAGACCGACATCCGCATAGAGGCATACGGAACGGTTGATGAACTTAATGCATTTCTTGGGAAACTTGCTATAACCTGCAAGCTCGAATATCCGGAAATGTACAACATGTTGCGCAAGATACAAAACAAACTGTTCAATATAGGAGCTTACCTTGCAACTGATGGTAGCAGTTCCCAGCGTGTTCCATGCCCTAATTTGTCGATTGATGACGTGGTGGCAATTGAACATGTTATCGATGAACTTGATGGTGAACTTCCTCCAATTAAGCGTTTCATATTGCCTGGAGGCAGCCAGCTATCGGCATCATCGCAAGTGTGCCGTGTTGTTACCCGCCGTTGTGAGCGTCGTGTGTTACAGCTTGCTGATGAGGTATATGTTGACCCTGTAGTATTGAAATATCTTAATCGCTTGAGCGATTTCTTCTTTGTGTTTGCACGGTATAACAATATTCACAACCAGATCGAAGAAATCTTTTGGGATCCTGAAGCATAAGTGCGCATTTGGCTGGATGTAAGGCGATGTGTCAAAATTCTGTCGCAGATTGTTTTCGTGCAGAATTTGCGGCACGTCGCTTTTATGTTTTGTAGGGAGCAAGGATTATCGGTTATTTCGGTAGTTGAAACATCTGGTCGTGCAGTACTGAGAATTAAAATGGTTGTATTATAAGGCTGCTTTGCCTTATAGTGATTTAAGTGCTTGCGATAAAAAATGGACAGCCACGATGCAAAATGCATCGTGGCTGCTGCATATGTGGGGTAGTAGGTTTTATTTTACTTCCCAAGTGTCACCGGCAAGTAGCATATCGCGTAAGCATTTATAACCCTTGTGGCTCCTGACTTCCGCAACTTGTTGCTCGATGGCTTCGTTATATACCGGTGCTTCTACATCGCGAATCACGCCTATTGCAAGAGGCAGTGAGTGCCCGTCCATCATGGCGAGTTGCTGATGCAGGAAATTCGATTCGGTGTGTGCATTGTGTATTAGGATGTCATCGATATAGTATCCGTCTTTACCGATTGTTACAGCTTTAAGTCCGAAGCCGTCTTGGACAAGTCCTTTTTCTCTGTCTTTCCCGAACAGCATTTTCTCACCATGCTTGAGATGGATAGTGTGTTCGGGACGATTATTGCGCTCGCTTACATAGTTGTGTATGCCATTATTGAATATAACGCAATTTTGCAAGATTTCAACTACTGAACAACCGCGATGCCTTGCGGCAGCTACCATTACTTCTTGCGATACCGTTTGTTCCACATCGATGCTGCGGGCAAAAAAAGTACCTCTTGCGCCGAATGCCAGTTCGGCAGGTATGAACGGGTCTTCAGTTGTGCCGTAAGGTGACGATTTGCTTATGAATCCTCGGTCGCTTGTCGGAGAATACTGTCCTTTTGTCAGACCATATATTTTGTTGTTGAGCAACAGCATATTTACATCTACATTGCGCCGCACTTCGTGGATGAAATGGTTTCCTCCGATAGCAAGTCCGTCACCATCGCCCGACACTTGCCATACCGTCAGGTTTGGGTTGGCAACTTTTATGCCTGTGGCTACTGCTGCACCACGGCCATGTATGGTGTGGAATCCATACGTGTTCATATAGTATATGAGCCGTGAACTGCATCCAATGCCGGAAACTACTACTATTTCATGTGGTGGTATGCCAAGCTGTGCCATGGCTTTGTGCAATTCGCTAAGTACAGCATGGTCGCCGCATCCGGGACACCAACGCACTGCTTGGTCACTTTTATAATTTGCGGCAGTATATGATGTTGTTTTATTGTCTTCCATATTTTGTCAGTCCTCCATTATTTTAGCATTTACACCTTCTATTATTTCTTGAACGAGGAACGGTTGCCCTTCTACCTTGTTTATTCGTTTTATTCTGGTAGTGGGGAATTGTGCCTGCAGGTAGCTCGCAAACTGGCCGTTATTGAGTTCGGCTACTATTACTTTTTTATATTGTGACAGTATTTCTTCCGTGTTAAGTGGCAGTGGATTTATGTATCTGAAATGTGCAAACGCCAGTTTTGTACCCGCAGCATTGAGCTGTTTGGTGGCCGATAGTAGATGACCGTATGTTCCGCCCCAACCGACAAGCAACGTTTCGGCATCTATATCGCCCATTACTTCAAGTTTGGGGATATCGTATGCAATGTTTTCAATTTTCTTGCGTCGAGCTTCTACCATTGTCGCATGGTTTTTAGGATCAATCGAAATGGCACTTGTGATGGCACTTTTTTCAAGTCCGCCTACCCTGTGCGTGAAACCTTCTGTACCGGGTATGGCCCAATAACGTACTTTTGTTTCTTCATTACGCATATAAGGATGCCACCTGCCTTTCATATCCTCGGTCACGAATGGCGGCTTGATTTCGGGATATTCGTCGTATTCGGGAATACGCCATGCCGATGAGCCGTTAGCTATGAAGCCATCGGAAAGTAATATCACGGGAGTCATATGGGTTAATGCTATGCGGGCAGCTTCGAAAGCCATGTCGAAACAGTCGGTTGGCGATGCGGCGGCAACTACGGCAATAGGGGATTCACCGTTACGGCCATACAGTGCTTGAAGCAAGTCGGTCTGTTCTGTTTTTGTCGGCAACCCTGTACACGGTCCGCCACGTTGCACATCTACCACAACAAGTGGCAATTCGGTGATTACGGCAAGTCCTAATCCCTCGCTCTTTAGTGACAGACCGGGACCCGATGTGCTGGTGGCTGCGAGATTACCGGCAAATGCCGCCCCTATTGCTGAACAGATACCGGCAATTTCGTCTTCCATTTGACATGCTTTCACGCCAAGGTCTTTACGCTTGGCAAGCTCATGAAGTATGTCGGTAGCCGGGGTGATAGGATAGCTGCCGAGGAAAAGCGGCAGGCCGCTTTTTTCTGAAGCCATTATCAGTCCCCATGCAGTGGCGACATTGCCGCTGACATCGGTGTAATGCCCTTGATGGATAGGTTCGCTCTCTATGCGGTAGGTTGAAACCGAAGCATGAATATTATGCCCGTAATCGTATCCGGCACGTATTACTTTTGCATTGGCTTCGTATATAGCCGGTTTCTTTGAAAACTTGTTTTGCAGCAGATGCAAAGCTCCTTCAAGCGGTCGGTCGAAAAGCCAGCATACAAGGCCAAGTGCAAACATGTTCTTGCATTTGGTCATCGACCGGTTGTCGAGACCGCTGTCGGCAAGCGCGTCTTTCACCATTGTTGTCATAGGGACTTCCACCACTTGCGCTCTCAGATGCAATTCGTTATATGGATCGTCGGTTACAAATAATGCTTTCTCCAAATCGCGCTTTTTAAATGAATCTATATCGACTATCACTACGCCTCCCTCTTTCAGAAATTTGGCATGTTGTTTAAGCGCGGCAGGATTCATTGCTACAAGCACATCGGCTTTGTCACCGGGGGTATATACCCCTTTGCCTATATGAACTTGAAAACCCGAAACTCCGCTCAACGAGCCTTGTGGCGCGCGAACTTCGGCAGGGTAGTCGGGAAATGTGGAAATTTGGTTGCCAACGCTAGCCGACACATTCGAAAAAATATTTCCGGCGAGTTGCATTCCATCGCCGGAGTCGCCTGAAAACCGTACTACAACGCTGTCTAGAACTTTTATATCCGTATTGTCCAGCATAATTTTTAATTGTTTATCGCATGAAATCAATTTTAATCGACAACCGTTACTGCGGTTGCGTAATATTTCGCAAATATAACGAAAGAAGTTGCAGTAAAAAACGTTTCTTTCCCACTTTTCCTGCTTATTCGTAAATTTTCTGCAAATATACTTATTATGCTGACATAAACAAAGCAAAATGAGCTTAATACTTTTTTTTTGTTATGAATAATGACCTAAAGGTTGCTTTTGTTGAAAAATAGAGAAATGTTTTCTGTGAGAGGAATTTTCAGTATTGTCGATGGAATTTTGTGCATCATAAGTCATGAAGAGATATTGTGTAAAATTAAATGAGTGTGGTCTGAATTTGTGAAAAAAGTGTTGTATATTTGCATATTGATGAGCCGGCGGTTGTGTCGTGATGACCATGAATCGGTATTTGTTGAAAAATAATCATAAATAAGGAATGAAGCAAAGCAAAGTTTTTTTTATATGGCTTATGGTGTTTGTAGCTACCGTTGGTGGATGGTCTGTGGCAAAGGCTCAGCAGACTCAGAAATTCACTGCAGCCAAGCACAATGATTACGGGCTGGTGTATTCGTTGCCGGTTACACATTTCCGTATCGAAGTAGAATTGGAGAAAACCGTGCGGAAGGCGGGACCTTACTATGAGTATGCCCAACGTTATCTTGGCATCGACAAGCCCATTGATGAGGATTCTCAGTCATGGAAATTGAAATCGGTTGATATTACTTCTTACGGTGTCCCCGATAGCGAAAACCGATATCTTGTTCAGCTCAAAAGTTCAAGCGGCGTGTTTATGATGCTTACAGAGGACGGTCTTCCTTTGTCGATTAATCGGGAGGTTTCGGTGAATGAAGTCCCCGAACGGACTTCCAAGAAAAAAGAAGAAGGAAGCACAATCATGTCCGAAGACCTTGTGATGGCCTTGCCGGGAGAGTTGCTTGTGAGCGAATCGACTGCCAAACGGGCACAAATTGCAGCGCAACAGATTTACACTATACGTGAGAGTCGTACAGCTTTTGCCACAGGCGAGGTGGATCAGATGCCTGATGGTGAGGCTTTGAAGTTGATATTGACTCAACTTGATGAGCAAGAACGGGCATTGATGGCATTATTCTGTGGGCGAGAGCGCACTGAAACTATTACTCGCGTTTTTGATTATTTCCCGACTGATGATGCCGACCGTGAAGTGCTGTTCCGCATTTCTGATGAAGAAGGAGTGGTGAAGAGTGATAATCTCGGCGGTGATCCTGTATATATCTCTGTTGAGATCACGCAACGTGGTGAAGCTCCCATTGATGAGAAGACCGGCGAGGAGCGCAAGATGCCGAAAAATGCTGTTATTTATAACATTCCGGGCAAAGCTCGCGTAACAATACGATATGGTGGCAAAAATATCGCCAGCAAGGAATTTGACGTGTCTCAATTCGGCATTGATTATGGTCTTGACCCTTCGATATTCACCAGTAAGCGGTTGCCGAGTTATGTGCTGTTTTATCCCGAAACTGGAGCCATAAAGGAAATTGGTGTGGTTCAGTAATGTTATACGCGGATAATAATGATTAATAAATAATTAACTTTATATGTTTTCAGGAATAGTAGAAGAAGCTGCAACTGTCGTGTCGCTTGAACACGATGGTGGTAATCTGCATATCACGTTGAAATGTAGTTTTGCCGATGAATTGAAAATCGACCAAAGTGTATCGCATAACGGAGTGTGCCTCACAGTTGTTTCGTTTCCTGCTCCCGGATGCTATATGGTGACTGCAATACAAGAAACGCTCGACCGTAGCAACCTTGGGCTGTTGAAAGTTGGCGATGAGGTGAATATCGAACGCAGCATGAAGGTAAACGGACGCTTGGACGGACACATTGTTCAGGGGCATGTTGACCAAACGGCCACTTGTTCCAAAGTGCGAGAGGTAGAAGGTTCACATTACTATACTTTCCAGTATGAGGTAAATCCAGAAATGGCTGTAAAGGGTTATGTAACAGTGGAAAAGGGGAGTGTGACTGTCAATGGTGTGAGCCTGACAGTGTGCAATTCTCAACGTAACTCATTTGAGGTGGCGATTATTCCTTATACTTACGAGCATACAAATTTTCATAACATCGTTGCCGGAACAGTGGTTAACATTGAGTTTGATATCATCGGCAAATATTTGAGCCGAATGATGGAATTTGCCCGCTAACTACAGTGAAGCGAATAGGCATATTGTCTGACACTCATGGCCATTGGGATGACCGTTACGTGCAGTATTTCAAGAATTGCGATGAAATATGGCATGCGGGTGATATAGGCAGTGAGAAACTTATCGATGCATTGTCGGCAATAGCACCGGTTAGGGCAGTGTGTGGCAATATCGATGGTGGAATGTTGCGACGTCGATTCAAGGATGTGGAAATATTTACGATTGAGGGTGTAAAAGTGCTAATGACGCACATTGGCGGATATCCGGGGCGCTATGCCTATGGAATTAAGGCAATGTTGCTTGCCGAGCATCCACAATTGTTCATCTCAGGACATTCTCATATTTTAAAGGTGGTTAACGACAAGGCGTTAGACTTGTTGCACATTAATCCGGGTGCTGCCGGCAAACAAGGTTGGCAGACCGTGCGCACACTCGTATTATTAACCATCGACAGAGGCTCTTTCACTAATTGTGAAGTTGTTGAATTGGGATGAGCTGATTCCTGTTATTGAAATTTTGTTGTTTATTTTCGCTATGTGGCAATGGACATGCTTGAGCGGCGACGCATGAGTTCTTGTGCCGCACGATAGTCATCGGGCGATCCGATGTCAATCCAAGTTCCATCGATTACATATTGTCGCACTTTGCCACCTCTGGCTATAAGAGTTTCGATAAAGTCGGTGGCATCATAATATGTATTTTGGGGAATGATGTCGGTGCATGAGCGGCGTATCATATATATGCCGGCGTTGGCATAATAGTTGTATGTGGGTTTTTCTTCGAGCGATAGCACATTGTTTCCTTCTGTTCGGAAAATGGCGTACGGAACCGACACTACATATGGAATTACTGCTACTGTCATGTCTGCATTATCTTCTATGTGTGTCAGGTACATGGCTTCGTAATTTATATTCGTAAGTAGGTCAGAGTTCATTACTAATACAGTGGAATTATTACCGCGTTCTACGAGAGAAAGCGACCCTATTGTGCCAAGTCGTTGTGGTTCGCGCACACATTTCACTTGCACACCTGCCATGGGCTTTGCAAAGTGCTGCTCTATTTTCTCGGCAAGGTAATTGACCGTCACACTAATATCGGTAATGCCATTCCGGATGAGAGCCTCTACGTTATGGTCGATTATGCAACGGTTGCCCACTGGTAACAGAGGCTTTGGAGTGTCGAGAGTTAATGGCCTTAATCGTTCTCCGCGTCCTCCTGCCATAAGCACAGCGTCTATTGGCAGTATCGAGTGGTAAATCGAGAAATCATATATGTGACGTATTGTGCCGTTGGTGTTGATGTGTGGCACAAGGGCTATCTTTTTGTGGCGTATTTCACGGATGCTTTCGATGTCGGGGCGGTCGCCTCTGAATGCCATAAATGCCACGTGCATGATTTGGGATACACGCGATTGCAATGTGCAACCATCGATAAGGGCACGCCGCACATCGCCATCGGTCAACGTTCCTTTCACACCGCCCGCAGTGTCTAATGCAAACAATGTCATTGTGCGCCCTGATAGCCTGTTGAGCTTTTGCAGAGCTTCGAGCACTGTTGCGTCTTGCGAGATTGTATAGTCTTTTATGTTTAGTTCGTTCATTCTGTTTATCTTAACATTTCGCTCACAGAGGCGGTGAGGTTGAACATTAATGTTGTGCCGCCTATATGCGGTTGGGCAAAAGCTACACCGAATCCCATTGCTTTCACTTTAAGACCGGTTCCGATTGAAAAACCTGAAAGAAAATTACGCGAATAGGTGGTCATGTCGGTGCGTGTCTTGTAATTATAACCCAGTGCGATGTAAAATTTTTCAGATGGCACATATTCAATGCCGAAAATCAGATGACGGAACAGATTACTTGTGAACGAGTCATGCTCCACGAGTTCTTGCGATGAGTCGTTATCGTCAGTGCTGTAATATGGCAAACTCCACTTGTTGAGGTTGTAGGCGGTTACCGAGAACCGTAGTGGAGAATCACCAAGTGATTTGCTGAATCCCATTTGAATGTCCCAAGGCAGGCGGTCGTAGTTTTCGTTAAAACGTTTTACTTGTCCGCCAAGATTTTTTAACACAATCGAGAACGACAAATCGTTGTCGGGGTTATAATAGTTAACTCCGAGGTCTGCACATATGGCGAATGCATTGTATGCCTCATAGTTTGAATATACGAATTTTAAAGTTATACCGCCACGCCAACGGTCGGTGATGTCATGTGAATATGTGCCGGAAAAAGATATGTCTGACGGGCTGAATGTTGAACCCGTTGCGTTGCCCTGTTCGTCATATCCGTCAATGCTTCCATACCCGAAATATTGTAACCCGATGGCCCATGCTCCGCGTTCTCCTGTGGGAGCCGTAAAGCGTGCACCCATAAAATTGCTCCCGCCAAGGTAGCGCATATAATTCAGTCCTGCTTGTAATCCATATTCCGACCCCAACAGCCCTGGATTCTGGTCGATTAGATTAACATCGTCATCGATAATTGTAATATTGGTACCGCCCAGTGCATATACGTGCGAAGATGCCGGCATGTTCAGGAATTCATAAGCTGTGGTACCGTCTTGTGCCATTGCTGTAGTTACGGCATATAAAGAACTGAGCAGGATTATAGTATAGCGTTTAAAAATCATTTTCCAATATAGGTGTACATGATAATACCTATTGCATAAAACGAAATAAATTGCCGATTAGTGTGTTTACATGGGAGTTTTTGTGCCGTTTGTTGTCATGTGGTGGATGTTGCGTGTTTTGACTTGACAAGTTTTTTATTTGCTTGTTTTCGCTTTTGCTTAATTTTTTTCAATAAATCACTGCACTGTCAAAGTGTTTGTAAAAAAATGCCTAAACATTATTAAGCAATACCAAATTGCAGGTGAATGAATTTGATTAGTATGTTATAAGCGGTTATATTTGCTCGTGATTTCCGTTGTGCCGAGTGCTGATGACGGTGTGACGGACAAGAAAAAACCACAGTAATATGAAGCATAATTTACAATATTTTTTCTTATTTATACTATTGTTTGGCTTGGCTGCCGGTAATAGGGTTATGGCACAGGTGAGTCGAGTGTCAACGGTAAATCCTATGACAGGTGCATCTTATGAAAAAGTGTATGATTATGACTATGTTGATGAAAAACCTTGTTTTCCGGGAGGAAATTGTGGGTTGCTCAATTTTATAAGTGAAACACGAGAATATCCTTATGAGGCGTATCACAATAAAGTGGAGGGTCGCGTGTTATGTACATTTATTGTCAATCCGGATGGTAGTGTAGGCAGTATTGCAGTGATACGCGGAGCTAATAATGACCAGCTCGACCGTGAAGCGATGCGTGTCATTAGTGTTATGCCCAAGTGGGAGGCGGGAAAAATAAAGAACAAGCCTGTGCCTGTGCGTTGTTATCTGCCAATAACTTTCCACTTATAGAGAAAAAAGTAATATTATGTCGGCAGTGCTTGTGGGACGCGAAGGGGAGTTAGCGTTTGCCGCAACTCTTTTGCATTATCTTGATTATGAGCCTAACGAGGAGCAAAATGAGCTTATTGCCGGTTTTGCTCGTTTTTGTGTATCGTGCCACGGGGAGCAGGTGCTATTGCTTAACGGCTATGCCGGCACGGGCAAGACTTCTCTTACAGGAGCATTGGTGAAGACTCTTACACACTTTGGCATGAAGTCGATGTTGCTTGCACCCACCGGACGTGCGGCAAAGGTATTTTCGGAATATTCCGGTCATCCTGCATTTACGATTCATCGAAAAATTTATCGGCAAAGGAATTATAACCCTGAAGATTATGGAGGTTTTAACATTGCCGAGAATAAACACACCGACACTGTATTCATCGTTGATGAGGCCTCGATGATAGCCAATAACACAGTGGATGGAGCTATGTTTGGCTCAGGTCGATTGCTCGACGACCTGATTCATTATGTGTACAGTGGCAGTGGTTGCCGCCTTATCATGCTTGGCGACAGTGCGCAGTTGCCGCCTGTGGGCTTTGATGAAAGTCCTGCACTAAACGAAAAAGTGGTTGCAAGTTATGGATTGCAGGTTATGGCATTTGGTTTGCACCACGTTGTCAGGCAACGTGAAAGTTCGGGCATATTGGAAAATGCCACATTGTTGCGTACGGCGATTGAGGCTTATTGCGACAGGAAAATAGCCAAGCTTCCGCCACCCGCGTTGCATTTAGATGGATATAATGATATTTGCAGCATTTCTAGTGAATTCCTTATCGACACGCTCGGCAGCAGTTATGACCATTATGGTGTGAGGGGAACAACCTTGATTACTCGCTCTAACAAACGTGCAGCACAATTTAATTTAGGTGTCCGCAACAGTATTATGTTTTATGAAGAAGAAATAGTGTCGGGTGACTTATTATTGGTGTCGAAAAACAACTACTTGTGGAGCGAGGCGTATGAAGGGCTTGATTTTATCGCCAATGGTGAAATAGCGCGAGTGGTGCGTGTGCGTGGAATGGAAGAGGCAATGTATGGCTTACGTTTTGCCACGCTTGAACTTGAGTTGCCTGACCATGATGTGGAAATTGAAGTGAAAGCGGTACTCGACGCTCTGTATAGTGATTCGGCTGCTCTGACCCGCGAGCAGAGCGAGATGCTGTATATGGGTGTGATGTCGCAGCTTACCGGTGACAAGCGCACTCGTTATCGTGCGTTGAAGAAAGACCCTTATTATAATGCCCTGCAAGTGAAATATGGCTATGCTGTCACTTGCCATAAGGCTCAAGGCGGACAGTGGAATGACGTGTATATCGACATGGGCGGTATTCCCGAAGATGCTGTGACCGATATTCAATTTTATCGTTGGTTATATACAGCCATCACACGTGCTCGCACGCACGTATATCTAATCAATTACTTTCTTTAGAAAGTATGTGATTCACGTTAACGCGTATTTTGCAGCTCCCATTGTAGAAGATTGATTTTGCTCTCAATCCGTTTCTCTTCATTGTCATCTAATGTATGGAAGAAGTCTATGCCTGTCAGTCGCTCTACGTCATCGACTGTCACGGCATATTTTTTCAATGCGCCTTTGCTCGATTCGTTGGGGTAGATAAATGCTATTGCTCTGATTGGGTTGGCATACGGGGCAAGGACTATTTTGTAAAAATGTTTCGGTACTGCTACCCGACTTTCTCCGATTGTCGTCATGTCGGGTGTCAGTATTGGTCCGGTTGCTACTATTATTGCACTGTCACGACGTGCCCAATCACGCACTTTCTCTTCTAATTTGTTCCAGCCGCCTGAGTTTAAAGAGGCTTTTTGTGGGCATATATTGGTCATGTAGAACGACTCTTTCATTGCTTCTCGATCCCATTTCATATCGGCAGCCGGTGCCATGTGGCCTCGTGTGTATCCGGAGTGTGTATAGTCCCACGGGTTGGCGCATCCGGGAATTTGTTCATCGGTAAGAAAATTCTTGTATCTTGGATATTCGCCTTCGGTTTCTTTGCCAGTCAATTCATAAATTACGCAATTGGGTATGTGATACCGACTGTTGAAATATACTGTGAATCCCTTATACTCTATTTTCATATTGTCGGTGTCAAGCGGAAATTTCACATCTTCAAGTTTGGCAATTTCGGCCTTGTCTCGTTGCGCCCTGCTGGTTGTGTAGATATCGGTTAGTACATACCTCCCAACAAAATAAAGCACGATGACCAACAGGGTAGATAACAGCATTACTGTGAGCCGTTTTTTTAATTTTGTGATTTGTGTTGCAATATTCTTATGTAGTTTGTTATTCTTTTTTCGTCTTTTTGCCATCTTAGTTATTATGAAATGTATATGCAAAATTATTCATTAAATCTGTATAAAGAATATACTTTCTTTAAATCAATGGAGTTAGTTGGATTATTTCGTTTCAGGTTAATGAGTTGGCAGTCGTCCTGATTACCATGGTGTGCAACGCTTTGCTTGTCATGGTTTCCTTATTAATGTAAAAAGTACAAAATTAGATGAAAATGTTTCAAATCCTATTTTCAAAAGCGAAGAATATTATTTAGAAGGTATGGAATTATTGCAAAAATTCCATATTTTTGTAAACGGAAGGGGGGAAACTCTTTCCAAGACATTCGAAAATACGAGGCGTTATGTCTTCTTCTTGTGTGATTAAAGCCTAGGAAACTGAATATCACGAATGCAAGAGATGGCGTAACGGTCTCCATGCATAAGCGTGGGGCTGTTACTTCCACATCTTCATTCAAGGTTTTTCCTAGCACCTAATCACAGAGACGTGGCATACAGTTCCACGCTTTTGCGCATATATAGGTCTTTGGGAACTGAAAGACATAAAACGGATATGTAATGAAAAATAAAAAATGGTATCTAATTCAACTGTTGTTGATAGGCGTTTTCTGCTTTATTCCATCGTTAATGGCAGACCTATAAAATATATTCTACGAAAAATTACCATAACCAGCTTCTTTTAAATACAATGACTGGTGAAGTACAACAAATACAAGATGATGGACAGTCTTGGGAAATTTGCAGTGCGAGAGAAATTTCAGGAAATAGAGAGGGGCGTTTTTGCCTTTATGAAACACAGAATATATGGACTTTTATAATGCTTGATACTTATACAGGTAAAAATTGGCAAGTCCAATTTAGCGTAAAAGGTGAAGATTATATGTTTGCAGTACCAATCAATATGTTCTCTCTTGCATATCCTGAAACGACTTCAAATTGGACTAATAGATTTCAGATGCTTAGTACTCAAAACATGTGGACTTTCATACTATTAGATTCATACAATGGGAGACTATGGCAAGTCCAATATAGTACACAAGATTTGGATAATCTATTTTGCATACCGATAAATGAATATGAGTTGGTTTCTGATAATGAAAAATGTATTTTTTCTATTCAGCCTTTAACGAGTATGTATCAATATTATCTCATTAATAATAGCACTGGGGATATGTGGAAATTTCAATGGAGTACCAAAGGGGATGATTATAGGTGGATTGAGAGATTTAGATAAATCCTATTTCTAATATGCAGGCATTGATTATCTTAGTAATTTGCATTATTGCTATTTCAATTATTGTAATAGCTACGATACGAACACGCCTAAAAAACAAGTCCAAAGAACTTTCAGAAAAATTAAGCCACATATCTTCATATAGGGATAAATCCAATTATGAGCAAGCAAGAGATTATGCGGTCTTAAATAACGGAATATTTATCGATATTCCGACCGACCTTAATAACGGTTTTTATGGTAAAATAATCTCTGCAACGCAAGAAAAGGATTTTGTCAGTCATTATAAGCCACATTTTCAAGAGGTATATTCTCTTTTGAAGAAACTTGAAGTCTTCAATATTACTCCATCTGAGACTATATCCAAATTTGTCAGTGATTTTGGAACTATCAATAGACTTGTAAAACAACATAATGATAGTGTTATTACTTTTTTGCTTGACACTCACAAAGATTTTTTCGACCATTGTCTTAATTATCCGTTAGATAAGCAGCAAAGGCGTTCAATCGTGTCCGAGGAAGATAATTGTTTAGTAGTAAGTAGTGCCGGAAGTGGAAAAACATCGTCCATCGTAGGAAAGGTAAGGTATCTGATTGACATCAAACATATCAATCCTCAAAATATTCTTCTTATCAGCTACACAAACAAGGCAGCTGCTGAACTGACGGAAAGGGTAGATATTACAGGTCTAAGGGGATACACTTTCCATAAACTTGCCATTGACATTATCGGAAAAGCGACAGGGCAAAAGCCCTCTATCTGCGACAACACAGATGCACTATTTGTAAAAATCTATCATGAATTATTGAAAGATGAGAATTTCAAAAAGAGTATAGTCGAATATTTTGTTGATTATCAGGTGCAAGAAACCGATTTGGAACAGCGTAAAAATGAACGCAGACAACAACTCTCCGAATTGAAAGAAGCACGTTTGAAAGCCCAATTTCCAGATATGGACGGGAATACTATTTATGTTCGGAGTGAACAGGAGCAAAAAATCTGCTTTGTATTATCTTCTCTTGGCATAAAATTCAGATATGAAGAACCCTATGAACACCCATTGGCAGATGAAATGCATTCTCAATATAGGCCCGACTTTTCCATTTATTTTGAGCAGGACGATAAGACAAAACGAATTTATTTGGAACATTTTGGAGTGGACGAACATGGACTTGTTCCTACTTGGTTTGCAAAAGACAAAGGCATTACGTATGAAGAAGCGAATCAAAAATACAATGACAGTATAACGTGGAAGAAAGCTGCTCATGAGAAATTTGGCACACAGTTATTGGTAACATCGAGTGCCGATTTCCATTATTCTGATATACGGGATAAACTCCGAAATTTATTAGATGATGCAGGTGTCCCAATCCAAGAAAAAACGGATGCCGAATTGTATGACATGGTTCTTCCTCCAAACAGCAAGCAGGAAAAAGCTTTCATCCGACTTATTGTAACTTTTGTGACATTGATTAAATCAAGCTGCAAGTCTATACAAGAGGTCTTGAGACAAACCAAAAGTGCGAGAGACGAACGTAGTACATTCATCATCAAAAATATTTTTCAGCCTGTTTATGAACGGTATATCGCAGGACTGAAAAATAGCAACCAGATAGACTTTACTGATGCTATTCTGCAAGCTACGGAAATATGCCATTCCTCTCATCCGGTAAAGTATGAATATATAATCGTTGATGAGTTCCAAGATATATCAGTTGACCGTTACAATTTCCTGAAAGTACTTCGAGAAGGTAATCCTCCGGCAAAATTGTATTGCGTAGGCGACGATTGGCAATCCATATACCGCTTCTCGGGAAGTGACATGGCTCTTTTCAATCAATTTTCAAATTATTTTGGTTCCACAGAAATCAATAAAATCGAAACGACATACCGTTTTGGAGAACCTTTGGTAAGCTTGTCATCGCAATTCATTCAGCGAAATAAGGCACAGCTAAAAAAAGATATACACCCATTCAACCCACAAGCCAAAACCGAATTACAATTCTGTGCTTATGAGCGACGCGATTATTGTAATGTAATTGGACAATTGGTTGCGTCTATCCCTGTGGATAAAACCATATTTTTGTTAGGGCGGTATTCTTTTGACGATTATTATTTGTCGTTTCTATATAAATCAGTAAAAAAGGATAGTCGTTTTTTCTATTTCATTGGAGATAGAAAGATTGAATTCTTAACAGTCCATAAATCTAAGGGACTTGAAGCAGATTATGTGATAATTCTTCAATGTAACAAAGATACTTATGGGTTTCCTTCAATGGTAAGCGATGACCCCGTACTCAATTATGTTTTGACTAAAAGCGACCAATATCCGTATGGAGAAGAACGCAGGTTGTTTTATGTTGCTATTACCAGAGCAAAAATAAAGACATACATACTTTATGACAAACGCTTTCCATCCGTTTTTGTTGACGAATTTTTACACCCTGAAAAGGTTACGGCAGAAAGTTATGCTAAGCACCCTAATGCCAATAAGAAATGGACGCGCAGTGCTGACATGTGCTTACTGAACCTTTACCACGAAGGGAAAAGTATAAAGTATATTGCAAAGAAAATGGGAAGAAGCCAAACCTCTATTGTAATGCGAATAGGAAAATTGGAAAGTAAGCAATAATAAAAACGCTAATTCAATATTCCGACACATGTTGCAGAATCCGTTTTTTATAACTAACTTTATAAAATCAAATAAAATCCGCGACTTGTAATGAATATTGAAATAAATGACAGCGACCGCCAATTCATGAAATTGGCGTGTGACCTCGCCTCTGAAAACATCGACCGTGGCGGAGGACCGTTTGGCGCAGTAATAGTGAAAGATGGAGAAATAATTGCCACAGGAACTAACACTGTAACTATTGATAACGATCCTACGGCTCATGCCGAAGTTAATGCCATAAGAGCTGCGTGCAACAAAATACGCAATTTCAAACTCGATGGTTGTGACATATATTCATCATGCGAACCTTGTCCAATGTGTCTTAGTGCATTGTATTGGGCAGGTGTGAGGCGCATATATTATGGCAACACACAAATTGATGCCCGGGCCATTAATTTTGATGACAATTTTATTTATGACGAAATAGCCAAATCACATCTCGACCGTTCGATTCCCTGCATTCACATGGTAGGAAGCAATGCAATCGAGGCGTTTCGCAAGTGGGAGGCAAAAGTCGACAAAATTGAATATTAAGAGCCATGTCGGTAAATAAAGTAATACTGCTTGGAAATGTAGGGCGAGACCCTGATGTGCAATATACCGGTCCGGGAGAAGCCATCGCCTCATTTCCCCTTGCCACCACCGAACGTGCGCACTCCGATGCTTCTGGTGGGCAGGTGCCTGAACGCACCGAGTGGCACCGGATAGTGATGAACGGACGAAATGCCGAGTTTGCCGAGCGTTATATACGAAAGGGCACTAAACTTTATATTGAGGGGAAATTGCGCACTCGGGTATGGGAGGATCGTGCAAGTATAAAGCGTTATGTGACTGAGATATACGTGGATACATTTGATTTTCTTGGTCGGAACATCTGACACTAAATCTGCCAGTCTTAAAGTTGTGTTATCCAAAGCACATTAGGATACTTGATTTTATAAAAAATAAACGGCAGTAAGATGTTCATTCCTGTTATAGAATATATTCGTCTGTACAAGCTATTTTTTGGAATGGCATCTAAAACGGAGATGTTTGAGAACTTCAACCAAATAAAAATTTCAGATATATATGGAGAAAAGGGGAAAAATGAATGTTGAGCCGGGGGCGTTATATGATGCCAATTATGATACCCAATTGTTGGCAGAGCGAGCTGCCTGCAAGGACTTATGTTTCGAACTCAACCATATGCTGCCATCACTTATGCAGCGTCGCGACGAAATAATCAGGCAATTGTTTGGCAAGGTGGGTGAGAACTGTTGTATCGAGCCGCCATTCTTTTGTGATTACGGATATAACATCAGTGTAGGCGACAATTTTTACA
This sequence comes from uncultured Muribaculaceae bacterium, assembly GCA_964395975.1. Lineage (GTDB taxonomy): Bacteria > Bacteroidota > Bacteroidia > Bacteroidales > Muribaculaceae > Avimuribaculum. Next base: position 17,783 of record CAYNBZ010000030.1, read on the forward strand.
TGAACGTGGATTGTGTCATTCTCGATGGCGCAAAAGTTATATTTGGCGATAACGTGTTCATTGCCCCGCATTGCGGCTTCTATACTGCCGGTCATCCGCTTGACCATGAAAGACGCAACAAGGGTCTTGAATATGCCTTGCCGATAACAATTGGCGACAATGTGTGGATTGGTGCCCATACATGCGTGTTGCCCGGGGTGACTATCGGTTGCAACTCCGTAATCGGTGCTGGCAGCGTTGTCAATAAAAATATTCCCGCAGGAGTATTGGCAGCAGGAAATCCTTGTCGCATAATCAGGGAAATCTCCGATACCGACCGTCAACGCTACTCTCGAATCGTAAAACTATAATCCATATCTTTATGAAACTATCGGGGTTGATAACAACATTCATTACGGTAATTCTTGCACTATATGGTCAGGCAATGGCACAAGAAACCGACCTCGCCGGTCAACGCCATGAAATACAGGAATTCATGCCGGTCAATGGCAAGAAAATCGACCATCATGGAATTATCGTCAATCCGACACCGCATGAAATGACACTCTTTCAAGGAAGCTACATCGACATATCGGACGGAGTGAAAATCAATGACAAAAAAGACGTGTTTGCTGGTGATATACAATTTCTTGCATCATCGTCCAAAGGTGTGAAACTGACCCTTGATTTCGGAGAGAAAGTTGCCGCTAAAGCCGGCGTAAAGAATGTATCGGGAGCTTACTTGCTTAACATAAACAGCAAGGAAATATCAATTATCGGCTATGACGAATGTGGCGCATTTTATGGATTGCAGACATTGCGACAAGTGATGGCCTCGCCATCCGTTCAAAACAGCAAACTGCCATGTATGACCATTAACGATTATCCCGACTTGCCTTTGCGAGGCGTGGTAGAAGGATTTTACGGTACTCCGTGGTCACACGAGGTGAGGGTGTCGCTTATTGATTTTCTCGGTCGATTTAAAATGAATACATATGTATATGGACCCAAAGACGATCCCTATCATAGCAGCCCAAACTGGCGACTGCCTTATCCTACCGATGAAGCTGCACATCTGCAAGAACTTGTACAAGCGTGTCGGCGCAATCGTGTGGATTTCGTGTGGGCAATACATCCCGGAAAAGATATAAAATGGAATGAAGATGATTACAACAATTTGTTGCATAAGTTCAACTTGATGTATGACCTTGGTGTAAGACAATTTGCCATATTCTTTGACGACATTTCGGGTGTTGGTACAAGTCCATCGAAGCAAACCGAACTTCTTAACCGCCTCACCGATGAATTTGTAAACACAAAAGGTGATGTGAAATCTCTCATACTTTGTCCGACCGATTACAATAAGTCATGGGCAAACCCCACTCCCGATGGAAGTCTTCAATACTTCGGCAACAATCTTAATTCAGATATTAAAATATTTTGGACCGGCGATGTAGTGTGCAGCGATGTAACCAAAAGCACTCTCGAATGGGTAAACTCGCGAATCAAGCGTCCGGCACTGTTTTGGTGGAATTATCCCGTGACCGATTATGTGCGCAACATCATTCTGCAAGGTCCTGCCTATGGACTTGATACTTCGCTATCATCTGCCGACCTGAGTGGCATTGTTAGCAATCCGATGGAGCATGGCGAGGCATCCAAACTTGCCCTATATGGCATTGCCGACTATTCATGGAACATTTCAACATATAATCCCATTGATAATTGGGAACGAGCCTTGAATGAAATGGCTCCTGCCGCTGCTGATGCTTACCGCACATTTGCAATCCACTCATGCGACACCGAAACCGGCTATCGCCGCGATGAATCGTGGGAAACTAAGACTTTTGGCATGGACAATTGGAATGCGAGCGATGCACAAGCACTCAAAGCCGAATTTGAACGTATCGAAAAAGTTCCACAACAGATGGAAGAAGGTTGCACCAATCTACGGCTGCTTGAGGAATTACACCCGTGGCTGTTGGAATTTGGCAAACTTGGCACTCGTGGCAAACGCACCATCGAACTCATCGAAATGTTCCGTTCGGGCAATGACAATGCTGCATTCTGGAATAAATATGTCGCCAACATCATGAATGCCGGTGACCGGTATAACTATGAAGCCCATAAATCAGGTACATTAAAGTTGCAGTCATTTTATGAAAATGCCATGGACGATATGGCCTTTCGTTTTCTTGAAGGGCTCTCGGGGAAAACACCTCTTGCTTATCGCGGACTAAGTTCTTTTCCTAATTCTCATACTACACAACCACGTTTGATGCTCGATGGAGATACAACCACTTTCTACACTTCGGCAATGCCGCAACGTAAGGATAGTTGGGTAGGGGTTGACTTGCAGGCTGTGAGAGATGTAGCAGAAGTAAGAATATTACAAGGTCGGAATTCAACAGACGATGTTGATTTCTTCGACCATGCCACGCTCGAATGTTCGGCCGATGGTGAAACTTGGGTTACACTTATTGCTGACCTGCAAAACCAGTATGTCATCAATTGGTATGGTGATCCTGTGAAGGCACGATATGTGAGGCTGAAGCGACTCGATTCCAATCGTACCAATTATGTGGCAGTTCGCTCATTCGAAGTAAATCTAACCAATGCCGACATAAACATTCAAACAAATGGCAACAAGCAGGAAGCCATGCGAGCATTCGACCTTAATGCCTTATCATCATATAATCTCGATGGTTATTTGATATTTGATGTGGCAGAGGGTGCAACCGGCTATACTATACTCGCAAAATTACCTACTGTCCATTTCAACATAGCCATGCTCGATACCAACGGGCAGACGGTGCAGGAAACGAGTTCTTCTGAACCTTTCACCGCCATTGCCATGCCTGATGGCACTGCATCAATAAAAATAACCGGCACTGTTGAAATATTTGAAATAATTCCATCCGCCGACTAATCATATACTAAGGAAAAATGATAGCGGTCTTGTTTGTTTCTGCCGATTGGTGTGTTGACACGACTTTCTCATTGTAGGTTGCACTTTGCGGTTACTTAAGCCATCAGTGTGAATTAATATGCCTGACAACTTTGGGTGTCGCATAACGTGCGACAAGCCACGCTATTGCAAAATATATGGCGGTGAGCAGCCATAAAATGGCATAAGAGTGTGATACCTGCCACAATTCTGCTCCGTTGGTTTTCATTGCCACATATCCGGTTATTCCCCATGTGGAGGGGAAGCAGTTGCCGACAATCGTCCACAAATGATTCATACCATATCGAGGCCATGACAATCCCGATAGGAACAGAAATAATATGGACGAGAACACAAATAACACAAATACTGTTTCTCGCTCATATATGAATCGCTTTATGACCATACCCATGAATATGGTTGACAATAAAAATGGAATCATGAAAATAGCTATGTCGAGTGAATGCCCGTTTTGTGGAAACGAGAAAAACATCGGCACATATTTCAGAATGTAAATAGATGGAAATATATAAATGATAAAGTAGCAAAGTGCTTTGCCAATCATCGAGCAAGCTGTCCCGGTTGGTATCGCCATAGGATCTATACCGCCATTACTACGAGCACGTTCACGGCTGCCGGCAGCAAGCATACATATACCAAGCACAAGGCTCTGTTGCAATATAATTACAAGAATACCCGGCAGCAATGCCGATGCCACTCCCGTGGATGTGTTGCCCATGGCCACCATAGTGCTTTCCACCGTTGGTATGGCTCCGTTGCTGCTCTCTGTTGCACCTTGCATTGCGGCAATTTGCACCGTTTTAGCCTGAATGTCGGAACTCATGCTTGCCGTGACATCAGTCTGTGCCATCAATATGCTTTTATATCGTAATAGCATACTCATATCGCAGTAGATTGGCAGGTGTGCAGTTTCGCCGCGTCCTATCGATTCTTCAAAGTCATAAGGAAAATGAATTATGGCATAACACTCTTTTTGTGCCATTGCTCTCCGTGCCTCATGCATGTCGGCTGCATAACCGACAATCGCCACATACTGAGAAGCATCGAGCCTGCGGGCATATTCTCTTGTAATGGAAGAGCGACAGTCATCGACCACCACTACCGGCACATCATGTACATATTCTGGATTATAAATAAGTGTATATAAGATAGGGTAAGCCAACGGCAGCATTAAAAAGAACAAAACCACTCCCATGTCGTGTGAAACAAGGTAAAATTCACGCTTGCACACATGCATCACATCGGTCATCGATTGCCATATTTTACTTAAGATACTTGTCATGACAAATCTAAGGGATATAAATAGGGCGTCGGCACATCCTTTTCAAATTAAACAACGGAACGAACGACACCAATACGAACACTAACAGGGCAACCATATAGTAACGAGAATAATATATATCTATGCCGTTGAGGGCTTGATCGACATATATAAGGAAATAATACCTTATCGGCAATATATAACTGATAATGTTCACCCACCCATACATGTTTTCGACCGGCATGGTAAATCCTCCTATAGAAAAAGCCAAAACACTTAGCAGTGAACACACGCTTAGTGCGAGGCGCATGTTAGGTACAAGCCCGCACACAAACACCGCCATTCCTTGACATGCCAATACGAGCAACAGCATTGTTGCCATCATCACCGATATATGACAATGAAGTGGGAATCCAAGCCATCCAAACATGACTAATTGCATTATCCATCCCGAAAGGGTGAACAGTAACGTTTGTGGTGCAAGGCGTCCCAGCAAAGCTACCAACATTGATCCGCCGCAACGGTCGAGCCACTGTGCCGAAGTTCCTCGCTTGATATCGTCGGTAATGCTGAATGTGGTTACCACCATCACCATCAATGCCAATATACCCGGGATAAACGAGTTCCCCATATAAATCTGATAGCTCATCCATGGATTGCCAATCATGTGCATGTCGGCAATAATGGGTTGCAACATGGCCGACACACTGCCATCTGCCATGCCGGCCGATGTAAGAGTGGCTTTTACCAATGAGCCGTTTGACAACACCGAAATAGTTTTGAAACCCTTGTATATAAGTGAAGCCGGAACTATATAAGCATAATTGATATAGTACGACATCTCGGGGTTACGACCTGCGATAGCCTCGCTCGAAAAATTATCGGGAATGAAGAAGAAACCCATAATCTCGCCACGCTGCATTGCATCGCGTGCTTCTGTGAAGCTGCTGTATGTTTCAACGACATCGGTCATCTCCATTGCATCTATATTGGCTGCAATGGTTCGCGATATTTCCGAGCCATCGAGATCTACGACAGCAACAGGTACACGATTGGCAAGCCCTGCCGACATAAGGTTGAGCATCAAGAATGTCGATGCCAATGGGATTGCCACAATCGATACGAGAAAGAGCGGGCGGCTCATTACATACAGGCATCCCTGTTTAATCGAATCCAGTATGAGCTTGCAAAGATATTTCATTAATCCGTATTATGTGATGTATCGAGCAGTATCACCGACATCCCTGGACGCAAGTTTTCGATGGGCTCGACAGTGTGTGCTTTAATTTGAAAAGTCTTGCTGTCATATTGCCCTGTCGCCTTTGTAGCATTCCATACGGCATAGCTGCCCATATCTTTAATATAATATATTTTCACCAAAGTTTGCATACGACCAAGTGCAGGAATCATCACTTCTACCTCTTTCCCTATCGAAAGGTCGTTGAGCAATTCCTCGCGTACGTTGAATGTAATCCAAATGTCGTCGTCACGCATTACATTCATGATGGGAGTACCTGTACCCACGAGTTCTCCTTCATGTGGATAAATGTCGGTTACTTCGCCATCGCATGGAGCTGTCAGGTATTGATCCTCGAGCATCGATTCCACTTCCATTACAGTGCCATGGGCAGCCTGGTGTTGTGCTCTGGCAGCCTCCTTATCCTCAGATTGTGCACCCTCCAAAGCAAGGTCATATTGCGCCCGAGCTGCCCGAGCCTGTGCCGAAGCTGCATCGTATGCTGCGCGTGCTTCATCTCGTTTTTGCTCCGATACTACACCTTGCTTGAACAGGCTTTCCATACGTTCATATGTCTTTTTACGTATCGACTCGGCTGCTACCGCCTGTTGCCATACGTCGTGTGCGCTGTTGACAAGTTGGCTGCGGGTGCCTGCCTCGGCCTTACGATTTTGCGCCGATGCCGCTTCTTCCATGGCCTGTGCCTGATATAACTTGGCATCGACTGTTGATGAATGTATATAAGCAAGGGTGTCGCCTTTCTTAACTTTCTGCCCTTCTTCGACATAAAAGGCTACTACGCGTCCTGGCAGTTTGCCCGATACTCGTACATGGGTGGCTTCAACTTGTCCCTGCACGGTTTCGTCAGGAGGATTGATAAGGAACAACCCCGCAATGCACAAACATATCATTATAATCACTACAATTGCCAATCCTATAAATAGGGTTCGTTCTTTTTTCTTAACTTCTATATTATCCATCACTGTGATTATATTTGCATTTATTCGACTATTTGAGCAGGTACAAGTGTACCCAGTGCTTTCGACAGATAAACATTGCATAACTGTACATCTATCTGTGCATCGATGTTTTCGCTGTTGGCTTTAAGCCAAGCAGTTTGTGCCGTCATAACATCATCGGCTGTCAATACGCCCTCGCTGAAACCGAGTTGCGCTTGTCGTAAGTTTTCCTCGGCTTTGGCAAGATTTGAATGAGTCATCGCGTAAGTCTTTATCGCCTCTTGTGCCTTGAATGCTGCCTGACTTACTTGCAATTCCACTTTTTCGCGGGCATCTTCGAGTTGCAGCTTGCGCACCACGCTCTCACTCTTTGCGCTTCGATACTTGTTGTAATTACTTCCCCAATGCCACAGAGGTATTTTCAATACTGCCCCCACACTGAACATTCCGTCAAATTCTGTCTTGAATCCATTAAACATATTAGGGTTGGTTACTGAATAGGCTCCCATCAGGGCAAGGTTGGGCAACATTTCAGCTCTTTCGACTTTTGCTTTTGCTTCGTATATTTTCACGGCAGCTTCGAGCGACTGTAATTCGTTGCGACGGCCATACACTTCGTTAATATCGTAATCTGTTTCCGGCAACTGTTGCACTTCTATTTCACGGTCTTCATCGGCAAGGGTAAACATTTCGTTAAGCGGTAGTCCGCACACTTGTGCAAGAGCCATACGTGAAAGCACAAGTCCGTTTTGCACTTTTGTGAGATCGACGTTTGCCTCGTTCAATTTTACGGCAACGCTTAGTTGGTCGGCACGGGTTGCCACACCTTCCTTCAGCATGGCATCGACATTGCGGCTCAGTGTGTCGAGCAGATTCACATAGCTTATGGCAAGCCGGTACTTGGCTTTTAGTGACACCACCTGCCAATAAGCGGCATCGACGCTGCATATCACCTCGGCTGCTGCTGCATTATGGCTTGCCTGAGCCAATTGTTCGGCATACTTTGTTACTTCATTCATGGCCCGTATCTTACCGCCCATGTATATAGGTTGTGTGAGTGTGATGGCACCGGCAAATACATTGTGAATGTCGAATGTCATTGCACTTTCTGGAATTACTGCCACAGTCGATGGCACAACTTGTCCGTCCACCATTACCGGTGCGCCGGTAGCATCGGTCAGCAGGTTGTAATTATACGTGCCGGTCTGAGCGTCAAAACTCATTGTCGGCAACATCTGGTCGCCATCGAGCAAAGACAGTTTCTTTTGATTATAAAGATACATGCCGGTAAAATCAAGCGATGGCAAATAGGCTGCCTTTGCCGACTTGTGCTGATAATTTGCAATTTGTTGCTGTTCAAGTGTTATTTGCATTTGCTTGTTGTTGTGTAAAGCCATGCTGCGACATGAATCAAGCGTAACGACCGTCTGTGACATAGCCAATGACGACACCCAAATCATGACTGACAATATATATAGCCTGTGTTTCATCGCTCTGTTTTGATTTATACAAATATACAAATAATTGCCGACAAAAAACTCTTGTTGAATCTTTTTGACAAACAATAATTATACCCGTTGTCGGAATTAAATTGAAAAAGATTTGTCGACCGAATCTGTGGTATGATAGATACTTATATTACGACAGATTCGCACAAAATCCGCGTTTGCCGATGTTTGTCATAAGGGAGATAAACCGCGATGCCGAGATGTTGCTTAACACAGTCATCAAGATGCAAATCGACAACAAGCTGCACTTCGTGATTTCAAGCTTGAAAGAAGAAATGGAAAGCTAAACATATCTTTCCCCACACCAAGGTTGCATCATGGTAAAATAAAAAAACACTGTCCGGTTACTCGGCAGTGTTTTCAAGTTCGTTGAATGCTTTTTGAATGAACAGCAACTGATAATCGAGCGAGTTGTTCCAATAGTCAGCATTATGTTCCCCTGGTCGTTCGATATAATCGTGTGGGATACCCTTTTCTATCATTGCCTTGTGTAAATTGCGATTAACATCGAGGAAGAAATCATCTATGCCGCAGTCGAACAGGATTTTTTGCCCCTCGTTGTACACACCGCTTTCCACAAGGTATATCACCGAATGGCTTTGCCACAGTTCTTGGTTGGAAGCATAATCACCAAGGGCATCTTTCATATTCCAGTTTTCTGGAAATGGTACTATGTCAACACCGCCGCTCATGCTGCAACAAATGCCAAACACATCTGGATGCCGCAACCCGAGCCACAAACTTCCGTGTCCGCCCATGCTGTACCCACACACAGCCCTCATTCGCGAATCCTGTATTGTGCGGTAATTGTCATCTATGTAACTTACAAGTTCCGTAGCAACATAAGTTTCAAACTGCGAGTTGCTGTCAATAGGTGAATCCCAATACCAACTGTTCCGGCCATCGGGGCATACAAAAATTACACCTATTTCCGAAGCGAGATAATCAAGGTCGGGACATATTATTCCCCATGAACTGTAGTCGCCACCGTGGCCGTTAAGCAGATAAATAACCGGATAAATAATATCCGACGACTCATCGTCGAAATATTGCGACGGCAGTACCACTGTATTTTTTATAAAACACCCCATTTTAGCACTGAGCACTTCGATGGTGTCGGCTTGATTGGGCAGATAGCCATAATCTATTATGGTTGCGTTGTCCTGAGAAAACCCTGGAAAACTTACTCCCATCATAATGACGGCAAGGAGCATTAATCGTTTCACTTTATTAAGCATAATGGAGCATATTTATATTTAATACCAAGTGCAAAATTACGTCAAATCTTGATAAATACAACTAAAAAGATTGTTTTAAAACTGTTTATCAAAATCCGAATCTCCTCGCAAGAGATACTTGGATGACA
>CAYNBZ010000031.1:0-27054 GCA_964395975.1 uncultured Muribaculaceae bacterium
AGGAAAACTATCTGTACGCCTTCAGACATGGCATTGAAACCTTTATAAAGTACAATTATTTCCATAAGGAACAGAAAAGGAACTTCCGGGACGACCCGTTCCTGTCTGCCAACTTTTATTATAATGAAGAAACCGACGGCATGTACTGTCCGATGGGACAGAGAATGGAAAGACTCTCCGATGCAAGGCGGATAACAGACAACGGTTTTGTGCAGATCATATCAAGATACAGGGCACGTAACTGCAAGGGCTGCCCGTTAAGATGCCGGTGTCACAGAAGCCGGTCGGAAAGGATTGTACAGGTAAACCACCGTCTGAGGAAAATCAAGGAAAGGGAACGTGAAAAGCTGCTCTCTGATGAAGGGCGGAAATATCGCAGCCAACGACCACAGGATGTTGAAGCCGTATTTGGAAACCTCAAGAACAACAAGCACTTCAAGAGGTTCCATCTTCGTGGACTTAAGAAGGTTGAAATTGAGTTCGGCCTGCTGGCCATTGCACATAATCTTGCAAAAGTAGCCTCTTAGGGGGCTTATGGCAACGAAAAGAACAGTTTGAAAGGATGAAACCTTCAAAAGTAAGTTTATAAACTTCTTTTTTGAGAAAAATCCAAATGACTTCAATTTGAAATAACAACAAAAGAGGCCGTCTCAATTTTATTTTGAGACAGCCTCTTTTTTTCATACTGGCTTTATTTACGATTATGTTTATTTTTTGATTTTTATTGTAGATGCGCGGTCAAGGTTGGCAGAACTTTCGCCATAGTTAGTGAGGTTATCGCCACCAGCAGTAGCACGGTCTTGATTTGCTATTCGTCCTTGACGTTTTTGGAACGTGATTCTTTTTTTGTAGATGTGCTTGTGTCTTTATCTTCTTTCAGGTCGATTTCGTTATGCTGATTGTCATACACTTTGTATTCAAGGTATGCGAGAGATTGGTCGGGAAGAATGCGGAACTTTAGTCCATATTCAATGCGCCACCGACGGTATTCTGAAATAATGCCCTTTTTGATGTATGCATCGACAAATGGGTGTACGTACATTGTAAAATTAACCACCTTGAGTGAATGTATGAGGTAGTCAATTTTGTCTTTCAGTATGTCGGTAAATAGTAGAGATGGTTGTACCTCGCCTTTCCCTCCGCATGATGGACATGTTTCGGTTGTAGCAATGTCAAGGGCAGGGCGTACACGTTGACGTGTGATTTGCATCAATCCGAATTTGCTAAGTGGCAGTATGTTATGACGGGCACGGTCGTTGGACATAACTTCTCGCATGTGGTCATACAAGGCTTGACGGTGGTCGGCTTGCGACATGTCGATGAAGTCGATGACTATAATACCACCCATGTCTCGCAATCGCAATTGTCGTGCAATTTCGTCAGCGGCAAGCAAGTTGACATTAAGGGCATTGCTTTCTTGATTAGTGGAATTTTTTGACCGATTGCCCGAGTTTACGTCGATCACATGTAGTGCTTCGGTACTTTCGATGATGATATATGCCCCCGATTTAAATGAAACTGTCTTGCCGAATGAGGTTTTTATTTGTTTGGTAATGTTGAAGTGGTCAAATATGGGAATATCTTCGGCATACAGCTTGACAATATCTTTTTTATCGGAAGCTATAAGTGTTACATAATGTTGAATTTGCTCGAAGATTTCGACATTGTTGACATAAATGTTCTCAAATGACGGACTGAAAATGTCACGAATGAGACTTACGGCACGGCTTTCTTCCTCGTATATGAGAGTTGGAGCATCGGAGCGTTGTGCTTTGGCTATGCTGTCGTCCCAGCATTTGACAAGGGCTTTCAATTCATTATTTAATTCGGCTACGCGCTTTCCCTCAGCCGAAGTGCGGATGATGACACCAAAGTTTTTTGGACGTATGCTCTCGATTAGCTGTCGCAGACGCAATTTTTCTTCGGTCGACTTAATTTTTTGCGATACCGAAATTTTGTCACTGAATGGGATAAGCACGAGAAGGCGTCCCGTAAAAGAGATTTCTGTGGTCAAACGTGGCCCTTTTGATGAAATAGGCTCTTTGGCTATTTGTACTATGAGTTCCTTGCCTGCTTCGAGTACGTCGGTGATGGTTCCGTGCTTATCAATGTCGGGGTGGGGCTTTATTTTTGAGATTTGAGGTACGTGCCTTTTATCTTCAAATGCTGCATTGAGAAATTGTTGGTAGGCTCTGAATTGTGACCCTAGGTCGAGATAGTGCAGAAAAGCATCTTTTTCAAAACCCACGTTGACGAATGCTGCATTGAGTCCCGGCATTAATTTCTTTACTTTAGCGATATAAATATTACCGACTGCATAAGATGCATCACGCGGTTCTTTTTGCAGCGACACTAACCGTCCATCTTCAGTTAAGGCGGTAGATATGTTGTCGGGTCTGACATCAACAATGAGTTCGCTTCTCATACCCCCTTTGCTAGTGGTTAAAACATATGTGTTTGAAAAATATTTGCGTTTTTCTTCCCACTCCCCTTATATAATTAAAAGCGCTATGGTTTATAAACTATAATTTTGGCTGCTTTTATTCCGGTTATTGTGGAAAATTCGAGGCTCTATATTAGTTGCGCGTTGTCTTCTCTGTCAGCTCTGATTTTAGTGTGCTGTTCGCTCTCGTTGTTGAGGCAGAGCCCATGAACAAGGGGATGTAATTTACAAAGAACAAACACAATGAATCACTAACGCCAATACTATGCGAGTGTCATTTTGTTTGTTCTTTTGTAAGACTTGGTTTAGAAAGCCAGAATCTACAATGAAATTTTCTTATTTCTTTTTGTGTCTGTTCTTTCTGAGTCTTTTTTTGCGCTTATGCGTCGCCATTTTGTGACCTTTTCTTTTTTTTCCGCTTGGCATATTGTTAAAATTTATTTTAGAGTTATTTGTGTATGTTCTTGTATTGCATCATTTAGACGTACAATTGCGATTGTTTTTCGCCTAATGATTCTATTAATTTGTTGTGGACTATAGGATTACTTTACTTGTTCCATGAATACCTTTGCAGGCTTAAATGCTGGAATTTTGTGTTCGGGTATGATGAGCGTGGTACCTTTAGAGATGTTGCGAGCAGTTTTTTGTGAGCGGGTTTTAACTATAAAACTGCCAAAGCCGCGCAAATAGACATTCTCATTGTTGGCAAGAGAGTCTTTTACGGTTTCCATAAATTTCTCTACGGTCTCCAATACTGATGCTTTGTCGATGCCAGTAGATTTTGCAATCTCGTTTACGATGTCTGCTTTAGTCATTGTATTCGTATTTTAATATTTTGAATTTCATGTAATTACAAATAAATAAGGCGGAAAATAGACAACCGCCTTGTTAAAAACATGAGGTTGTGGTAATCTATTTTTCAGCGATTCTTATATGCAAATCCATCTATCCGGATTTGTAGGTGCGAATGTAGTACTTTTTTTTGAAATAAAAGTAAGAAGTGCAGAAAAATATAGTAGATTTTTTGTTTTTCGTCGCTTTGCGTGATTTGAATTGGCATCAGTAGTTCTAATACATCAATATCATAGTATTATAATATGTATAAACTGATCAATAATTAAAACGCATCATTCAATAGAAAATAACATTATGATGTACAAGCAGGGTGAAATGTTGTGAATAATTTGCAATTGTCGCTATGTTAACATTGTTTTTTAGTAAAAGAATGTTGGGATATTTAACAAATAATCCCCGATTCGTAGAGTAATAGGTGGTTTTAGGAGTTAAATCGTGGTTGATTGCCATAAATGTCTGTGTTTAATCTATTGTATTTTGCCATAAATTTTGCAATCTGTATTTTCGCACGTAAAATATAGACGAATAGACTAATATTGACTATCAAACTATGCTAACAATTAAAAAATGGACAATGTGTGCAGCTATTGCTGTTGCGTTATGCGCTTCGGATATTGCAGTAGCGCAACAGGCCTTGGTTGAGGCTGACAGTACTATGGCAACGCTGCCACAAACTTGGTCTTATAATGATTGCGTGGAATATGCCAAGGCCAATAACATTGAATTGCGCCAATCGTATCTGACGCGAGAATCGGGAGGATATGACCTAGAGGCAGCTAAGGGGCAATGGTTGCCGACCTTTAATTTTTCAACTTCTCATAGTTTAAGTAATTATCCATGGCCGGCCGCAGGGAGTTATACTTATAATGAAGGCAATGGCACGCTGTCGAGCATGACTAATAAAAATACTTACAATGGTAGTTATGGAATAAATGCCGGATGGACATTATATAACGGTAATCAGCGTAAAAACAATATCAAACGTAGTGAATTGCAGAACGACATATATGACATGTCGATTGAGCAAACAAGTAATAGTCTCGAAACGCAAATCCTTAATTATTATATGCAGATATTGTATGCGCGAGAGGCTATAGATATAGCCAAGCAAACTCTTGAGGTGAGCGAGGCACAGATGAAACGTGGCGAGGCATTGATGAATGCAGGGTCGATGTCGCGTGTCGATTATGTACAACTCGAATCGCAATACCAAACTGACAAGTATAATGTGGTGACTGCCGAAAGTACTTATGAGACTTATAAGATGCAACTTAAGCAGCTGCTCGAACTGGGTATCGACTATGACATGCAGATAGATAGCATCTCTTTTGACGATGAAGAAATCATGCAACCACTTCCCAACAAGGTGGATGTTTATAACACGGCCATAGCATGGTTGCCAGAGGTACAGCAGAGCGCATTGCAACAAGACATGAGCGAACTGGACATAAAAATTGCAAAGGCTGGTTACCTGCCGACGATTTCGCTGAGTGGTTCGGTCGGGACGGGTACAAATTCGAGCAGTGATTATTCATTTGGCAATCAAATGAAGCAGAACTTCAACGAGCAGATAGGCGTGACTCTATCGATTCCGATTTTCGATGCTAAGCAGACTAAAACCAGTGTGGCTAAGGCACGGGTGTCAAAGCTTAATACAATACTTGACTACCGCAGTATGCTTAACAGTGTTGCACAGACGATAGAAACGGCATACCTTGATGCCCGTAATTCACAGGCACAATATGTTTCGGGTAAAGAAACGTTGCGAAGTGCGGAACTTACAGATGAACTTACAAATGAGCAGTTCAAGTTAGGGCTGGTCAATACGCTTGATCTGTTGTCATCGCACAACTCGTTGCTTACAGCCAGATTGCAATTGTTGCAGGCCAAATATATGGCGCTTCTTAACTTGAAGATGCTCGACTATTATCAGAACAAAGGCATAACATTGCCATGATAGAATGAAGTGTAGATTAAAAAAACGCAAAAAAATATAGAGGGATGATGAAACGCAGTATTTCATTGTTTGGCACGAAGGCGTGTATGGCAACTGTAATGTTGTTGACCGTTGCTTCTTGCTCAAAAAAAGAGAAAGTTAGTCTGGAGACTGCTACTGTAACAAAGGGAGAAATTACCGAATCTGTTACAGCTACTGGTACGGTGGAATGTATCACTGAGGTTGATGTAGGTACGCAGGTCACGGGTATCATAGCGAAATTGTATGCCGATTACAATTCGATTGTTACTGAAGGACAATTGATTGCAGAAATTGACAAGACCACGCTTGAAGCTGACTTGAAGTCGGCAGATGCCCAACTTGAAAGTGCTCGGCTTCAATATGAATATACAAAAAAGAATTATGAGCGTAATGAGGCTCTGTATCAGAAGCAGCTGATCAGCGAATATGAGTACGACACAAGCAAGAACAGCTATCTTGTGGCACAGGCCGATTATGAACGTATGCAGGCCAACCGCGTGTCGGCGGCACGCAACTTGAGTTATGCCGAAATCACATCTCCGATGAATGGTATCGTAATATCTCGTGAGGTGGAGATAGGTCAAACGGTGGTTTCCAGCATGGAAGTTGCAAACTTGTTCACCATTGGTGACCTCGACAATATGCAAGTGGTGGCCGATGTCGATGAAGCCGATATAGGTGTGGTTAAAGTCGGACAGAAAGCACAGTTCACCGTTGATGCTTTCCCTAATGATATTTTTTATGGTGAGGTCACACAAGTACGCATTAGTCCGACCACTGATTCGAATGTAACTACTTATGAGGTACTTATAAGCACTACCAATTTTGAGCATAAACTTATACCCGGGCTTACTGCTAATGTTACTATAAAAGTGACAGAAGTAAAGGATGTAATGGTGTTGCCTATCAAGGTATTGCGCTTCAACCCGATGGAATTTGCTGATGAAAAAGGGTTACCTGTTGCAGAAAGTATGCCAGAGCCGCCGGCAAGTGAAGACTCGTCTACGGGTGAAATTCCCGACCCGACAATTGTAACCGATAACATGCAACGTCTTGTATGGGTACTTACTGATGACAATCGCCTTGTCCCTACAGAGATAGAAATGGGAGAAGGAAATGGCATCAACATCGAGGTCAAGAGCGGGTTGAATGTGGGAGACAGGGTAGCTCTACAATATACGACAGAGGTTCTTGAGGAGGAAACTTCGAGCACTGAAACTAATCCCTTTATGCCGGGACGTCCGGGCGACCGTGACCGCAATAAGAAGAAAAGTGACAACTAATTGCAGTTTCATGTTGAGATGGATAAAAAAGAAATTATAAGGCTTGACAACATACGACGCTATTTTAAGGTTGGCAACGAGGAAGTCCATGCACTGCGCGGTGTGTCGTTTACTATCTACGACGGTGAGTTTGTAACCATCATGGGTACGTCGGGGTCAGGCAAATCAACTTTGCTGAATTTGCTTGGTTGTCTGGATACACCCACCAAAGGCGAATATTACCTTGATGGGGTGCCGGTACGCACAATGGGCAAGAATGACAGAGCGAAGTTGCGCAATCGTAAGATAGGTTTTGTGTTTCAAAACTATAACTTGCTGCCAAAAACTACGGCTCTTGAGAATGTGGAACTTCCGTTACTGTATAATAGTGAGGTTTCTGCCAAGGAACGTACTCGTCGAGCCACTATAGCTCTTGAACAGGTGGGGTTATACGACCGGATGTACCACAAGTCCAATCAGATGTCGGGTGGACAGCAACAGCGTGTGGCAATTGCACGCGCCCTTGTCAACAATCCTGTGTTGATACTTGCCGATGAGGCCACGGGTAACCTTGATACCCGTACGTCTTACAGCATACTTGTGTTGTTTCAGAAGTTACACAGTTTGGGGAGGACTATTATATTCGTGACTCATAATCCCGAATTGTCACAATTCAGTAGCCGTAACATAGTGCTACGCGACGGGAAGATTGTAAGCGATGAAAAGAACACCAATATTCGCTCGGCTCAAGATGTGTACGACTCTCTGCCGCAAGAGGAAGATTAATCGTTTTTTATAAGCAGTATGAATATAGCTAATTTATTCAAGATAGCTCTCAAGGCTTTAGGCAATAATAAGATGCGTTGCTTCTTGACAATGTTGGGCATTATCATTGGTGTAGCTTCGGTTATCACTATGCTTGCCATCGGTCAAGGGTCAAAAGAGAGTATACGAGCACAAATTTCCGAAATGGGCTCCAACATGATAATGATTATGCCTGGAGCCGACATGCGAGGTGGCGTACGCCAAAGTGCCGAAGATATGCAGACACTTAAAACTACCGATTATGAATCGATACGCAACAGTTGCAGTCATGTCGTGGGTGTATCGCCAAATGTTAGTAGTTCGGGGCAGTATGTGAATGGCAATAATAACTATCCTTCATCTATCAATGGTGTGACGAGTGATTATCTGGATATTCGCCGCCTCACTGTGGCCGAAGGCAATGTGTTTACCGACCGTGATGTGCAGTCGGCTGCCAAAGTTTGCATCATAGGACAGACTATTGTTGATGAATTGTTCCCGAGTGGCGATAGCCCGATAGGCAAAGTGATACGTTTTGATAAATTGCCGCTTACAGTGATTGGCGTGCTTGAGGCCAAAGGATATAATAGTATGGGACAAGATCAGGACGATATAGTATTGGCTCCATATACGACTGTAATGAAACGTGTGCTCGCCATAGATTATATTCAAGGAATCGTATGTTCGGCAACTTCGGAAGATTACACCGATATTGCCATTGATGAGATTACTGAGGTACTACGTACCAACCATAAGCTTAAAGCAACCGATGACGATGATTTCACCATACACTCGCAACAGGAACTTAGCAATATGTTGAGTTCGACAAGCGATATGATGACAACACTACTTGCATGTATCGCAGGCATCTCGTTATTGGTAGGTGGTATCGGTATCATGAATATAATGTATGTATCGGTAACCGAACGCACACGCGAAATAGGCTTGCGCATGAGTATCGGGGCGCGGGGTATTGACATTTTGTCGCAGTTCCTAATTGAGTCGGTAATAATAAGCATTACCGGAGGTATTGTCGGAATAATATTTGGTTGTACTGCCGCATTTGTCGTAAAGGGAATATTGAACTGGCCCATTGCAATTCAAGCTTATTCGGTGGTGTTGTCGTTCTTTGTATGTACGTTCACCGGCGTATTTTTCGGATGGTATCCTGCTAAGAAAGCATCCAATCTCGATCCGATAGAAGCGTTGAGATATGAATGATGAAAAATTGACACAAAGCCAAGAACCTTACAGGCGCAAGATGCAAATCATGCGTTTTGTCATCCATCTCATAATGTTGGTGATAGTATTTGTGATGCCAGAGGTGCTATTTTCAATAGGGCGCACCATGCCTAAATTTGTTTATGTTCACACTTTGGGTTACATCTTGGTATTTTATGTCAATTATTATTTGTTCATTGATAAATTTTTGTTTCGCAGTAATCGAGTTTGGTTATACTTTCTAACCAATTTGCTGTTTGTAGTTTGTTATTTGATACTTATCTTTGGAGTACATCATTATTGGTTTCTGCCAGAACCTGTCGAGATTGGTAGAAGAATGCCACCGCCCGGACCCGAATTAGAACGAAGGGAACTGATTGATGCCTTTCAATTTTTCTCGCGCGACTTCGGGATGATGCTTTTGTCAATATGTATCAGTCTTGCTTTGAAGTTCAGTGAAAAATGGTTGAAGTGGGAACGGTATGAACAGAAAATGCTTGCTGAACGAAAGGAAATAGAATTGAAAAACTTGAAAAATCAGCTCAATCCTCATTTCTTGTTCAACACATTGAATAATATATACGCCTTAATAGGTATAAGTCAGGAACGTGCGCAATATGCCGTGCATGAACTGAGTCAATTGTTGAGGTATGTGTTATATGAAAACGGGAAGACTGTACCTCTCGACAAAGAAATGCTTTTTATAAAGAGTTATATCGAGCTTATGCGGTTGCGGCTGAACAGTTTTGTATCCCTCAAAGTCGATATAAACGAAAAAAGCGGTTGTGGATTGCAGATTGCGCCTCTCATGTTTATATCGCTTGTCGAAAATGCTTTCAAGCATGGCATTTCGGCTAATCAAAAGTCGGTTATTGACATCAGTATAAGGATTGTGGGAGGCAGCAATGTCGTGTGTTGCGTTGATAACAGTTATTTCCCAAAAGACGACAACGACCATAGTGGCAGTGGGATTGGTATAGCAAACCTGAGAAAACAGCTTTCGATATTGTATGGCGGGCGATATTCTTTGACCCAGAAGGTGGAGGACGGCTTTTATAAAACTCGTCTTGAGATAAAATTACAAGAAAATACATTAAAAACGACATAAGATGAGAAGAATCAGATGCTGTGTGATAGATGACGAGCCTTTGGCTTTGGAATTGATGAAAAGCTATGTGGAAAAGACTCCTTTTTTGCAGTTAGTGAATGTTTTCCCATCGGCCTCGACAGCGATAAAAACCATCATTGAAGAAGATATCGATCTTGTATTTCTTGATATTCAGATGTCGGAACTCAATGGTACTGAATTTGCCAAGGTTGTTCCGCCACGGTGTCGCGTGATATTCGTCACTGCATTTGATAAGTATGCAGTCGAAGCGTTCCGTGTCAATGCACTTGACTATTTGCTTAAACCAGTCAATTACTCTGAGTTTATAGAGGCTGCCAATAGGGCGATGCGTTGGTTTGTAGTCGAAGAGCGAGCTTGTGCCAATGGCGAAGGGCAAGATTGTATCATCGTAAAGAGCGAGTATAAACTTGTTCAGATTCCTATCGATAATATCTTGTATATTGAAGGATTGAAGGATTATGTAAAAATATATCTCGAGGACACTGGCAATTGCATAATGTCGTTGATGAGTTTGAAGACATTTGAAGCCGGTCTGCCTTCTTCACGATTCATGCGTGTACACAGGTCATTTATTGTTCAGATGTCGAAGGTTCGGCTCATTGAACGTAACCGCATAATATTCGGGAAGCAGTATATACCTATTTCTGACACGTATAAGAACGTATTTAACGATTATGTGAACAAACATATATTGTCACCATTAAAAGAGGAATAAACGGAGTAAATAAAAATATGTCAATCAAAATGTCAGAAATTATTTATCGTAGATAATGAGAAATAATTTCATAAAAGCACTCTAATTGAAGTTGATTCTTGACGGGTAAGTGTCGTGATGACAGTTGCCCGTTTTTTTATGATTATATACGACAAATTTTGTTATATATTTTGCTGTAAATAAGCAAAACAGTAAGTTATGATTATAGTAGGATTCCTGTTAAGATGTTAATCAAAATGTTGCTTTTTAGTACTCAATGCCGTCTCAGTCGTAAATTTCAATAGTTTTTTCTGTGTTTCCGTTTGCCATTCGTACTGTGTTTATTGTGTGTCGGGAGATTGGACGATAATAGTCGTGTCAATGGATAGTGTGTAAGTTTTGTCATCAAAGTTATAAAAGTGCTGCTAAATTTTACACTTGTTATCGGGTGAGTGACAGGTTGATTGATACACCAAAGTCGGTGTTGGTTGTCGGATATGCGGTCGAGGATACGAGAGGAGTATTGATTTGATGGTCGAAATAAGCACCAATTGTCAATCGGCTGCTAAGCACATAGTCGGCAGTAACATTAATCGATATAGTGCGAGTGCCGCTGGTAGCTTGGGATGTGTTGCTCTCGATTTTTCGTATCAAAGCACTGTTGTTCGACAGAGTGAAATCGGCATTGATTGTAAGGTCGTGATTCACTCCCTGTTGTTGTCCACCGATTTTTAAGATGGTGTTAAAATCGGCAATCTTGTAACTGCCACCTAACACCAATGATTTGGTTGTTGCTTCGACAAGTTGTCCTGCCGAAGAATTAAGTGTGAGTGTGCGACTGTCGCGATATTCTGCATTAAATGTGATGTCTTTATACGTTGTTACCGATACACCGATAAGTGGTGCAAACTTTTCGGTTATAGAGACCGATGATATGTTGTATGGCGATGTGGGGTAGGGGTTTTGTGTCAGTTCGTCCATACTAAAACCGAGGCCTTCGCCTACAGAGATCCAGTCGGAATAGCTTGAGTATGAGCCTACGGAATATGTGCATTGGTATGTGTGTGTGAGCGTGAGACTACGGAACAGCTTGCTAAACCATTCAATTTTGCTTAATCCATCGTATGTAATGCGCCAATTGGGCATCATTGCTTCAAGCCCGGGAAATGGGTTGAGAGTTACTTTATTCGGGTTCTGTCCTGTATAGGCTGCCACGAAGGCAGGGATGAGCACATCGCTGCTTGACGTGCTTACACCTCCATTATTGGCATCAAATGGTTGTCCGGCGAGAGCATGACCTTCCATAAACCCTGTGGTAGGGTAGTTTACTCCAATATATTGGTTTTGTACGCGTTCTGCTATGATAGGAATGTTTTCAAGGAACTTGTCGAATGCTGCACTTGCATACCCATTGCTCGATGATGATTTGCGTAAGGCGGTGAGTATAGCACAGTGTGTCTTGGTGTAACTGCCAGAGTAAGTCGTGGTCATGTCGTCATACATGAACATGATTTGGCTGGTACGATTGTCGGTTCGATTGCCTGTGAGAGTTATTTTCAACCCCTTAATTGGTTCAAGCCCGATCTCAAGGTCGAATTGTTCTGTACGGGAAAAGATTGCCGGTGATGTTTGTGTTTCGTCACCGAGCAGCCATCCCCGCTCTTTAGCTTTGTAGATATAATCTTCATCATAAAAACCGAAGGCGAAGTCGAGTCCCGGAGACATGACATCATAACTTGTAGATTGCCCAAATATATCGCCAATCTCCGGTACGAACTGTGGCAATGTGAGTGATTTGGTGTTTTTGTAACGTACACTCACGTTTCGTACCATCATACCGAAACGGGTGGCATATTGTGCAGCTTCACTCCAAAAATTTTTCTTCTCTTTGTTGTTCTCTACTATTACGAGTTTTATGTTTTCAGAACCTCGGTTGAGTATTTCGATGTTATTGTCATCGATGATGCGCGTCTGTGCGGCAAATGCTTTGCCATTGCTCGTTGCTGTAACTTTCACTTTTTGGGTGCGTAAGTTGTGTCTTACGGTTACAGTGGTGTCAGGCTTGAGCGTAATAGTTCGTTCAAACCGCTTTGCCTTCTTGGCAGTAGTGTTTCGCTTGGAATTACTGAAGCGTTTGTTCACTTCGCGCAGATATTTGAACTTGTTATAAAACTGTTCGAGGTTGATGCGTGTATCCAAATTCCATGATGCCTGGTTATAGATGGTGTTTCCTGTTTCCAAATCGTCGATGGTTGTTCCTCGTTCCCAGTTATATGTAGAATTATATGTGAGTGTTCCGGTCAGAAAGTTCAGGTATGGAATCGAGCTGAAAGGAGCTTTATAAGTCATTACAAACGACTGGTCGTAGGAATATGGTGTTCCGAGGTCTTTTATGCTCTGCATCACCGAATCTTTCCATATCTTGTATTCATCCGGGAAGAGCTTCTTGTTGACGGCTCCGGACGGCTCTTCGATATGTGCCGTAGTATTGGAATTGAATGCTATATTGAGCGAGTTGGTGATATTCCAATTTAGTGCAAACTGACGGTCCCACAAGAAATTTTTGCTTACTGATACCGGTAATTCAACAACATCATCGGTCGTGTTACGTTCTTGTTGTTCGTAGTAGTAACGCGATATGTTGGTATAAAACTCGATAGATGTAGGCAACCAGTTGAATTCCCATTCTTTCAGGAATTTTGCATTTTTTGATTTGCTTTGTAATCCCGAAAATGGTTTAAATGATTTAAAATATGGTGAGTAGCTGTATTGAAAACTACCGCGATAGTCACTGGTATTTTCATATAAGTTATCGGGATCAATATTTTTTTCCCTGCTAGATGAGTAACTCATCGTGAAGTTTGCGGGATCCCACGGCATCGGGTTTTTACTCTTGACATTGAAGCGCAAACCAGAGATGCTGAAATTTTTAACAGTGTAGCGTGTGATGGCAAATGATTTTATTGAATCGCGTTGTTCTTTTGTAGTACAGGCATCAAGGGCATCTTTAAGTAAAACGTCTTCATCAAGAGGGTTATACTTAGGAGTGGTTTTTTCTTTGGTCATGGAGAAGTATATAGGTGCCGACAGTTGGGCTTTTTCAGGCAAAAATCGACCTCCATCAATCTGCAAAGCGATGCTATATTGCGAGTAATCGTCGAGATTGCGTTCCGATAAGCTTTGATCGACTGCGCCAAATCCTATAGTTTCTTTTTGTCCGGTAAAATTAATTGTGGCTATATCGCTGATTGATAGGTTGACACTTCCTTTGGCCGCCCAACCGCCATCGCTGTCAAAGTCGGTTACGCGCAACTCGTTGACCCACACAATACAATCTTTTGTCCTGGAAGAGTTGTTACGTACGCCTATCATCATCACTTTCACTTTGCTCAATGATGGGTTGCCTTTGACTGATACACGATTGTTTTTGCTGTCATATTCACTATATTCAGTGGTATATGACACATCACTGTCGCTTGCTAATTTTTGTTGGTTGCGATTCTTTTTAACAGTGGTAAATAATTCAAGTTCAATATCCATGCGATTAGCATCAGGCCATACGGCATAGCGTCCTTCCGTATCCGTAGTGTATTGGCCTTCTGGTGTTACGTCGAGAGGGATTTCGTATTCGTAATAGTTGTTTTTTGCATCGGAGCCGAGGCGGATGAATACGGCTACATCGCCATCTGACAGTCCGGTGACATCATTGACCACGGCTTCGTTGTGAACCCACATTTGCAGACGTTTATATATGCGAAGGTCAAGACTTGAATTTTTATATACGGCTCGTGCACCTCCTGCCGGCAGATCGCTGATTTCGAGAGACATCGATTGTTCGTTTAGTTGTACGGCTTGAGATTGTGAGGAATCGACAGTACGTGTCACGCCGGGAGGCAGCACATAATTAACCGGTGTACGTCCGGCATTTTCCTCGATATTTACCACGCTTACTTCGATATCGCCCTCGGCTTGTGTGTTGCTGGTGGAGTTAAGATCGTAGTCGTAGGTGCGCCATTCGCCTCTTACCAATTCAAGTGTGGCAAAACGCAAATGTGTCGTATTTCTGAATCCTGTCATGAACATTCGTATAAAACGAATTGATGAAAAATCGGAAATTGTGCCAACTGTTTTCTCATAATCGCTTAATGGTATTTTGAACTGGTACCATTCAACCTCTTGTTGATTGCCGTCACGAGTGGTAACGGTAGTTTCACGCACATCAGTGATATAATTCTGGCCTACTACGAAATCTTCGGGACGAAGTGAGATGTGGTATTGGAAATAGCGTTCATATTCGTTGAGTGTATTGTCCTCGTTTATATCTTCCACATCGGGTACACTGCGAGCCGACTGGTAAAGCCCGTCATCGGCGTCTTCGTTCGATAAAGAGTTGCCATCGGTGCCGTTGTAGTGCTTGTATCGTTCAAGGATTGACAATTGTTGTTCGTCGTAGTCATATCCACGGTAGTAGTGATAATTATCGCTTGCTGGGTCGTTAAGTGGCGAGAAAGGGTCTTCTTCCATTGCTGCTATTGCTGTTGCCGACAGCTTGGAACGTAGATTTTCTACAAAAGTCGAGTAACTGCTGTGTGTGAACTCGTCCTCTGTGCTTAGTCCGTCAAGACCGACATCCTGTATCAGTCGAGCATTACTGGTATTGTCGAATGCATAAGTCAAGGAAGTCTGCGTTGATACGCGTCCCCATACAGTTTCAACCATATCGTCGTCGCTTCCATCTGCAGGGATGCCGTTTTCATATGATTTGTATCCATCCTTCAATATATCTTCGCTTACCTCGCCGAGATTGAAGTACAAGTCACCTCCTTCTGTGTTCGGGTTGTCGGGATCGAGGAATGGGCTCATCATCCAAAACTGGATATATTCGATGTTGGATGTTTCAAAATCGGTGTTATCGAGTTTTCGCATTATGCCGCCCCAACGTTGCTCGGGATAGAGCAAGTTGCCATCACTGTCGATATTGGTTGCATCGAGGTTATATGGACCGCGTTCGTTTGGGTAGAACGATAGGTTGAGCGTCTGTATCGTTGTGGATTCGCCATAACTCAGTTCTTTGTCAGGATATAGTTCGGTGTAAGATATTTCACGTACATACGGATTTGACAATTGTGTGAGGTCGTTCCGGATATATGACGGGGCGGTCGATGAATTACGTTTAGTAAATATTCGGTCGATGTAATACCATGCCAGCAAGGCTCTGTTCTTACCGTAATCCACATCGTTGGAAAGTCCGGCTTCGGGGAATAGCGCATTCGCCCCGGAGTCGTATGGTGTTGATGAAAGAAACCATTGATATGGAGAGCGTAGGTCGATGCCTGTCTGTGTTGATTCGAAATCATCAATATAGGCACTGCCCTCGGATGAACCGGTATCGGCTTGTTGTGGTATGAGTTGTGCAAACTCACCTGCCAATTTTATTGATGATGGAGCCGTGGCATTGACTGTCGGTATCTTGTTAACCAAGTTAGTGAGCCACATGAATTCGCTGTTATAGGAGAAATTGAATCCCCAGATTGTATTTTTCACGGCTTCGTTGCCTAACGATACTTTTTCGGTAAGTGGCTTCTCGGAATAGTGCATGATAGTTGCACCGACATTGAAGTCAGGCGTGAATTGGTAATTTAGGTCAAGACCTAGAAGTGTCTTGCGTTGTGTGCTGTAAGTGGATTGGTTTTCAAGCGAAACGCTTATGCTTGTACCGGCGTCAATTATGCTTTGGTTGATGATGGTAACAATACCTAAATTGTAGTCGACAATGTAGTCGCTGTTTTCGGTAAGCGTTACGCCTCCTGCCGTTACGACGACCGATCCTTGCGCTACATTCATGGCGTTTAGGTTGATTTGTGACGAAGATGATGCTTGGTATTCGCCCGACAATGTGAACTTGTTCTTATCTGAAAACTGCTGCGCTACAGTCAGGGTTGAGTCGTAAAGTTCTTGATACACATATTTATCGGCAGTGGCATCATTTCCTATTTTGCTTCGCAGGTGACTTCCGAAAGGCTCTACCACAGGGAAAATTACTTTACCTTTTGAAGATAGTATTGTGTAACCTTCGATGAAGTCGTAACGACCATCGGGATTGGTCTGGTTGTTTGAGTCGAGCCGGTCAACGTTAAGCACTTGAATGAGTGGTGTCCCATTGATAGCTCCATCGGGGATATAGCTGATTTCGGTACCGGTTGTATCGTTCAGGTATTTGACATTGAGTTCAAAATTATCCTCTTGTATTTGGTATGCTCCAAGGGAATATACGTTTTTCATCATCAATTTCCATGACGGCAGGTAAGGCGAAACTGAAGTGCCTTTGAGCATCTTTACATAAAGAGATTGCTCAGACGAGGTAATATCGCCCGAGAATTCACCTACTTGGTAGGTGTTGCCCAAATAAGTGTATTCATATGCCACGGCAAGCACCTCATCACTGCTTAATGCAGATGTAAGCGAGATGTATCCGAGCGATGAGTTCAGAGTATATTCCGATGAGCTGAGCAGTCTCGCACTTTCTACTTTTTCGTAATCTCTGCCACCTTCTATTCCGTAGGACGATAATGGTTGCAGGGCGGTGGTAACTTTACTTATGTAGCGGGCATCGGTGTATTCATTGCGTATTTCTGTGAGCAAGTTGTTGGATGAGTTTGTCGGATAATTAAACGATACATCGGGAATCCAATGGTCGCTGGCAAGGCGTTGATTCTCGCCAATATCCATGAATGCTACAATATTGCGCGATTCATCATAGTTTTGCTTTTTGTTGGTCACCCATACTTCGATGCGGGTGATACTTATCCCTGAATTCACCAATGGTAATTTCGAGCAAAAACTATCGTAATTGTCATAGAAGTATTGCGCGAGAAAGAAGTGGCGGTTGGCATCATATTCATCGGCACCAATACTGAACTCGCTAGTTTGGGCACCACCGTTGGTATTTACTGTCTGCGATGTGCTGTTTTGTTGTGAAACAAGAGCGGTTGCGGTAAGTTTCCCAAATTGCATGGTTGTTTTTATACCGAATAGAGATGTGCTCCCTTTGATAAGCGACGACCCTGTGGTCATACTTACATTACCGGCTTCGATTGATTTTATTATTTCGTCTTCTTCACCTTCGTATTGTAGTTTCAGGTTTTGGGAGTCAAAATCAAATGTAGCATCAGTATTGTAATTCATGGTAAATGTCATTTTGTTACCAACAGATGCATTGATTGAGGCCTGAATTTTTTCATCAAAGTCGAAATAAGTGCTTCGACGGGCATCTGCCGATAGGGATGGATTATCGGTCTTAGTCATTTTCATACCCATGGTGAGTTGCACCGAACCTTGAGTTTTAAGTTGTACGCCACCGGGTCCGAAAACTTTTTCCAATGGACCAAGTCCGAAACTCATGTCAAGAAAATTGAACGGGTCTTTTTTTTCTTGAGCAAGGTCGGAGTTCTTCTGACGATAATATTCCTGCATCGACTGCTTGAGCACGAGGTTGTTGTATTCATCTGCCGAAAGCATGAATGGCGTGGTAATTTCTTTATCGCCGAGCTTCGTGCGAATGATGTAGCAGCCGGTTGTATAGTCATATTCTGCTTCGGTGGTTATGTTAGAAGGATCCTTGAGGTCGGCGACATAACTGTTTTGTTGTTCAAGATAATCGTAAGAGTCGGGAACAGTGGGTTTTACCGGAAATTGTGTTACGATTGTATCTCTGCTGTCGTTCTTCGTTCCATTTGTAGGAGTTGAAGGTGGTGGCGGAAGCAGTTCGCTTGTCCGGTATTGGCCATAGACATAGAAACTCCATGATGATACAATCAGTACCATCATGGCAACTGTGACCAAAAGTTGTATTTTACGGTTCCTTTCTGAAAAGCCCTTCATCGTGTATCCTACAGGTCGTTATAAAAGAACAATGGATACCAACGCCTTGGAAATTAATTGCATCTAAGTTAAACGTCCATCCTCAGATTGAGGGTGAAGAGTGCCGTTACATCATTTTAAGAGCTTGTTTGATAGCATCTTCTACGGTGATTTGGCTATTGGATGCGTTTTCAAATAGCTTTGTAAGCACTTTTTGCGACATGGCTTGTGTAAACCCGAGCATAACAAGTGCTGCCAATGCTTCTTTATATACCTCGTTGTTGGCAGGCATCTTGGGTATTAACGTTGATACATCGCTTTTTATTTTGTCTTTTAGGTCTACAATTATGCGTTGAGCCGTTTTTGCACCTATTCCTTTTACGCTTTTAAGTAAATTTACATTATCTGAAGCGATTGATGCACTCAAATCATCCGGTGAGAGTGCTGACAGTATCATGCGTGCGGTATTCGGACCTACGCCCGACACACTTATCAATAATAAAAACAGTTCACGTTCTCGCTTGTCGGTAAATCCATACAGAATATGGGCATCTTCGCGTATAGCCTCGTATATATAAAGCATCGATTCATCGTGCTGCTGTTGCTGTAATTTTTCGTAGGTATAAAGAGATATGTTTATCATATACCCTATGCCGTGGTTATCAATAACGGCATAGGCAGGAGTGATTTCAGTAATCGAGCCTTTTATGTATTCTATCATTGTTGTTCCTTTACAGTGTATATTTTATTGGCAAATTTCGGTCAATCTGTTTTCAAGACTTGTGGTGGAAAGTTTTTGGTGCAGTCGGCCACGATAAGCCATGGAGATGTTGCCTGTTTCTTCTGACACTACTATTGCAACAGCATCGGTAGCCTGTGCTATGCCGAGTGCCGACCGGTGTCTTAGCCCGAGGTTCCGAGGTAGATTTGTATCGTGTGATACCGGCAATATGCATCCTGCCGATGTAATTCTTTCTCCGGCAATAATCATGGCTCCGTCATGTAATGGGCTGTTCTTGAAAAAAATGTTTTCGATTAAACGAGGGTTGATATTGGCATCGATAATATCGCCCGTGTGTTCATAGTCGTCGAGAAGCATTTTTTGCTGAATTACTATCAATGCTCCGGTTTTGGATTTTGCCATGTTCATGCAAGCATATACCACAGGAAGAATCCATTTCTTTTCTTTCGTTTTTGTGCCGGCGTTTCGTCTGAAGATGTTTTGCAGTCGTTGCCATCGTTTGTGCGAGCCGATTTCAACAAGGAAACGTTTTATTTGGTCCTGAAATAGAATGACGATGATTATCAATCCGATATTGACGAACATATCCATGATGGTGCCAATGAGGCGCATGTCGAGTATTTCAGACATAAGCACCCATGCAACAATGAAAGCAAGCACTCCATAGAAAATATTGATGGTACCTGATTCTTTCATCAATCTGTAGGTGTAGAACATAAGCGTTGCTACTAATAGTATGTCTATGGCATCTTTAATTCCGAACGACATGATTTATTTCTTTGATAATGGTGAATATTGATAGTTGTGTGTCAGTGCACTTACTATTTTCACGGCTTCGACTGCTGCTGCCACATCGTGTACCCGTAAAATGTGTGTGCCATGGAGCAATGCAAATGTGTTGAGGACTGTCGTGCCGTTTAAAGATTCATTTGGTGATGTGTCAAGCAAGCGGTAGATCATAGACTTCCGTGAAATTCCTACGAGCAATGGCAAATCGAGCAAGTGGAATTCATCGAGGTTGTTCATTAGTTCATAGTTCTGTTCCAATGATTTGGCGAATCCAAATCCAGGATCTATTATGATGTCGCATACGCCTGATTGCCGCAATCGGTCGATTTTCTCACCCAACGATGTAATCACGTCGGCTGTCACTCCGTGCGCATAGTTACATAGTTGCTGCATCGAGGTGGGGGTGCCTTGCATATGCATCAATACGTAGGGGACTTTCAATCTGGCTACAGTGCGGTACATCTCTGAATCCATATTTCCGCCCGAAATGTCGTTGATTATATCAGCACCGTCTTCAAGTACACATCTTTTTGCTACATCGGCACGAAATGAATCAATCGAAACAATAGTATCGGGTGAAACTTTTTTTACTGCCGAAATGCCGCGTTTCAATCTAATGTACTCTTCTTGGGGTGTCACTTCGTTGGCATTTGGTCGGGATGAATATCCGCCGATGTCGATAATGTCGGCACCATCGTTTATCAATTTCTCTGCGCGTGCTTCTATTTCGTTGCTGTCACCGAAAATACGGCTGTTGGCATAGAAAGAATCGGGCGTTATGTTAAGAATACCCATAACCCACGGTCGCGAAATAGTTTCCAACCGTCCATTAATGTTGATCGAGAAAGTCTTGAATTGAGACACTGCGGCAACTGCTTAAAAACGTAACGCGAAATTACAGTAAATCACCGCAACTGCAAAATAATCATACGCTCTTTTTGATTGAAATTATATTGCTGTTAATTGTAGTAAGAGTAGTTATAATGGTTGATAAGATATTCTTATGACTTTATGGTCGGTAAAGTTTTAGAATAGCCCAATGGTTTTTTTCTTTGTATAATATTTGTTCTAGTCCAAGAGGAGAAGCAGTTTGCATTACAATAGGTATGTCATCGGTATAGAAACCGCTCAATAACATTGTACCTCCATGTTTCAGTACTGCCAAGTAGCGGTAGAGATCGGCAGTTATGATGTTGCGGTTGATGTTGGCAAGTAGCAGGTCGGCATCTTGGACATCAACGAGAGCTGTTGCATCACCATGCAGCAGTGTGACATTCGTCACATGGTTTAGCCCGACATTTTCTATTGCGTTTAGATATGCTGCTTCGTCTATCTCTATGCCCGTAACGGCTTCGGCTCCGCACATTGAAGCAAGAATTGCAAGTATGCCTGTACCGGTTCCCATGTCTATTACCGTGCGTCCACAAATATTTTCTTGCAATAATTGTTCCACCATGAGGCTTGTCGTTTCATGGTGTCCCGTTCCAAAAGCCATTTTAGGATCGATGATGATTTCATATTCAAGTTTGGGGTAATCGACATGAAACGTGCTGTGTATTACGCATCTATCAGCTATTGTCATTGGCTTGAAATAGTTTTTTTCCCACTCTTCGTTCCAGTCGATTCCTTTTATTTCGGTGACTTCCCATGTCACCGATGTATTTATATCGGCTTCAGATATTGCTGTTTCTATCGCTTCCGTGTCAAAGTCTTTTGACGGAATATAAGCATTTGTGCCATCATCGGTAGGCTCAAAACTTTCATAACCATAATGGGCAAGTGTATCTACCAATAGGTCGGTGTTCATTTCTGTATATGGCGAGAGATGGAATGCCACTTTCGTGTAATCGTTCATTGTCGTTTCAGTTTAAATGTGTTCCACAATTTAATGACCGTATGTACCGACTTATAGCCTATGATTATATAGTTGAGAAATTTTAGTTTCCCGGAGAATCGTTTGCCTGATTGCCCGAAAATCCGTTTCCGTACGGCTGTCAATGAACCTGTGGCAGTACCTATAGACTGTGCTAATGATTCTTTTTGTATTTCAAGTTTGACGAGGGCTACGGCACGGTGATATTTTAGTTCATCGATGGAGTAACCTTTCCATGTGTTTTTGTCGTCGGTCATGATTTTTATTTTTTATCAAGGAACAAGCGCGTGAGATAGCGTGTTACAGGATTGATTATTAATTGTTTGCGTAACAGATATGTCATAAGTAACAATATGGCAAACAGTACGCCTACTATCAGATAGGCAATCCATTCTATCTGCAACCATTGTTTTAATGCACAAGCGAGTGCAAACGACAAGTAAAAAAGCGTGCAGGCGCAGAGCAATGCAAAAATCATCACTACCGTTGCTGCCGAAACGAGCAGAGATAGTTTTTCCACTGCTGACAGTCGAGTGTAATCAATTTGTAAACGTAAATATTTTTTAAACTCTTCCCATAGTTTAAGATATTGATTTTCGGCCATAACTTATAAATTCTTATGGTGATATTTTTATTGGTATTGCGCGCGGCACAGAATAAGCCCCTCACAAGGCCATCTCTTGGTCGATGTGGCTGATAAGGGGCTGTGTTTTTTCAATTGTGCTTATTCTACTTCGTTGGCAATTTGTTCAACGAGTTCCTCTACTTCATCATCGCTGAAATCTATGCCATGTTCACTGAGTTTATGTTTGATGCGAGAACGCAGGTCTGCACCTTTTTCGGGAGCAAAAAGCAATGCCGCAGCACAGCCTACAACAGCACCGCCTAAAAATGCATATAAAATTCCAATGTTTTTCATATATTCTATCTCCTTGTACGTTTTTATGAGAAAATCACAAATTGGTGTCTTGC
The DNA here is from genome assembly GCA_964395975.1 of uncultured Muribaculaceae bacterium. GTDB lineage: Bacteria > Bacteroidota > Bacteroidia > Bacteroidales > Muribaculaceae > Avimuribaculum. The sequence goes on from CAYNBZ010000031.1 coordinate 22,623, forward strand.
CTAAATTAAAGTTTGGAGGCTGGTTTATTCGGTTGCCTCTATTTCAGAAACAAGTTCATCGATCTGACTTTTCTTCAGGCTAATGCCTTTTTCCTTAAGGTAGTCAGCAATTTTTTTTCGTGTGTTAGTTCCGCTTTCTGGAGCGAAAAGCAGTCCCACTGCAGCACCGGCAATGGCTCCACCGATTACCGCCAAAACAATGTGCAAAGGTTTCATAGTCGTTTATATTATGTTATGGTTTTATACAACCCCTTTTATAGGGTGTGTTTTTATGACTTAAATTTACTAACTACTTTGCATTTGGCAAAATGCATAAATCCTATTTTAAGTATAATTAGCAATTAATTCCGGCAAATCGACCAAAAATAAACCGGTTGTGTTGCCGAGTGTAGTTAACCGAATGTGGATATGGTCTTTTATTTTGCAGAGGGCTTTGTATTGGCAAGGTTTTTCTTTTTTGTACGCTGTTTCACAGTGTCGATCTTGGCAGAATCTATGGCTTCGCGAAATTTGGCAAGCTCAATGGCGCGTTGCTCTGTGTGTTCGGGCAAATGCGTACTTCGCGACAATGCAATTCGTAGGGCAGAGATGGCCGCTATCAATATTATAAGTATTATTGCAGCAGTGCGCTGAGGTTTGGACATTTTAAACCATTCTCCCAGATTCATGTTATAACAGCGAAATTATATATGATATAAGTATAGATGCTATTAAAATGGGGCAAACCCACTTAATCAGGAATGAGATTGCAGGAGCCATGCGTGATTGGAATGAACCATAGTTGGTCAATTGGTTCTTTATGAAGTCTTTCTTTAATACCCAACCGATGTATATGCAAATACAGAATGCGCTGACAGGTAGCAGCACGTTGGTTGTGAACGAATCAAGGAAATCGAATACCGTCATTCCTGCAATTTTGAGCCATGGTGCTGCTCCGAGTGACAGCGAGCAGATGGCACTTGTGGCGAAAATAGGCAGTAGTACCACCAAGCAGGCAGTACGCCGCGAGGTGTTAAAGCGGTCGCGTACGAATGCTATCGAAACTTCGGCTATGGAAATGGTGGATGTGACTGCTGCAAGAAAAAGCAATGCAAAGAAAAGGACAGCCCAAAAACGAGGTGTATCCATGTAGTTGAATACTTCGGGTAATGTGATAAATACCAATGTAGTGCCTGACAGGCTGTCGGGATTGAGTACCACGTTAAAACTCATGACTGCGGGGAATATGATAAGTCCCATCATGAAAGCCACCAAAAAATTAAGCCCTGTTACTGTGAATGACGTTTGTGTTAGTTTTATATCGCCAGGATAATATGATGAATATGTTACCAATATTCCCATGCCGAGGCTCATGGAGAAAAACGCTTGTCCGAGTGCAGCCATAATTACATCAATATTGATTTTGCTGAAATCGGGTTTTAGGAAAAATTCTATGCCTTCCTTGGTATTTGGGAGGGTCATAGCAACGCACACGAAAACAATCAATATGACAAACAGCATGGGCATCATGATGTTAGACATGTTTTCTATTCCTTTTTTTACTCCTTTCAGCAATATGGCCAGATTTATTATAATCACTATGTAGGTCCACAGTATTGGATTCAATCCGGTAGAAATCATTTCTGACATTTTTTCTTGATATAACGAACTGTCGGCTGTGGTGTTAGATGTACCTTCAAACAACCATCCTGTGGCCGACATGTAGATGTATTCGAGCGTCCATCCTGCCACAACCATGTAGTATGACAGAATGATATAAGAAGCTACAATCCCAATTATACCCACTATCCACCACTTGCTGCGTGGAGTGAGATTCTTGAACACGCCTATCGAGTCGGAACGGCCTGCACGTCCGAGAGAAGTTTCGGCAAGCATTACAGGAATACCCATCAACAGAATGCTTATAATATATACAAGCAAGAAAGCTGCTCCGCCATTTGATTGCGCGAGGCTTGGAAAACGCCACACATTGCCAAGTCCAACGGCCGACCCCACAGTGGCGGCAATAACACCTATTTTCGTGCTGAATGTGGAATTGTTGTCGTTTCGTGCCATTTACATTTTTAAGATTAAAATTAATACAAAAGTAATAAATTTTTGTAATACAAGTATCGCAGGTTTTGACAAAGATTGGTAGGACAGAGGGTATCGTGCAATGATATATGTTTCGATTTTTTCATGTTCAAGTCCATGTTTAAGTATAAAAAACAAATAAATTTGTTTTGTTCTGCACATAACTTACACTAACTTTGTCCTTTGTTAATATAAATATAATTATTGTTTGATAATTTTACTTTTGTCCCATGGCAGAAAATTTAGACACAAATTCCGGCGAAAACCGCAAAGGATTGAATTTTGTAGAGCAAATCATTGCCGATGACTTGAGTGCCGGTAAGAATGGCGGGCGCCTTAATACCAGATTCCCGCCCGAGCCGAATGGCTATCTGCACATTGGCCACGCGAAGGCAATCTGCATGGACTTCGGAGTCGCTGAAAAATTTGGCGGCACATGTAATTTGCGTTTCGATGACACCAATCCCATCAAGGAAGATGTCGAATATGTTGAATCTATCAAAGAGGATATTAAATGGCTTGGCTATGATTGGGGTAATCGCGAATATTATGCGTCCGATTATTTTCCCCAACTTTTCGACCTTGCCATAAGAATGATAAAAGAGGGGAAGGCCTATGTTGATGATCAAACATCTGAGCAGATAGCCGAACAAAAAGGTTCTCCCACTACGCCGGGTATTAACAGCCCATATCGCAACCGTTCTGTCGAGGAAAATCTCGACTTGTTCATGCGCATGAATGCCGGCGAATTTGAGGAAGGTTCACGGGTGCTGCGTGCCAAAATCGACATGGCTTCATCAAATATGCACTTCCGCGATCCAATCATGTATCGAATCATCAAGCATCCACACCATCGCACAGGTACCAAATGGAAAGTGTATCCAATGTATGATTTTGCGCATGGGCAGAGCGATTATTTCGAGGGCGTGACGCACTCAATATGTACTCTCGAGTTTGTACCTCATCATGCATTGTATGATTATTTTGTCGATTTGCTTGCCGATGACAGTTATCGTCCGCGACAAATAGAGTTTAACCGCCTTAACCTCACTTATACGGTGATGAGCAAGCGCAAGTTGCTACAATTGGTCAAAGAAGGATTGGTATCGGGATGGGACGACCCTCGGATGCCGACTATTTGTGGATTGCGCCGTCGGGGTTATACGCCAGAATCGATAAAGTCGTTTATTGATGCCATCGGATACACAAAGTATGAGGCACTCAATGATATTTCTCTGCTTGAACATAGCATACGGGAAGACCTCAACCGACGAGCCAATCGTGTAAGTGCGGTTATTGACCCTGTGAAAGTGATAATAACAAATTATCCAGAGGGTAAAACCGAAATGCTCACCATAGAGAATAATCCAGAGGATGCTCTTGCCGGAACACACGAAATGCCATTTTCGCGTGAGATATATATCGAGCGGGCCGACTTTATGGAAAATCCGCCTAAGAAATTTTTCCGCCTTGCTCCAGACCGTGAAGTGCGTTTGAAGGCCGGATATATAATCAAATGTACCGGATTCAAGAGCGATGCCGAGGGCAATGTAGAAGAAATATATTGTGAGTATGATCCCGAGTCGAAAAGCGGAATGCCCGGTTCAATGCGCAAGGTAAAGGGCACGCTTCATTGGGTGTCGGTGGCACATTGCGTGGATGCCGAAGTCAGGCTTTACGATCGCTTGTTCAGCGTTGAAAATCCTGCCGAGGAGAAAGATCGTGATTTTCGTGAGTTGCTAAATCCCGATTCATTGAAGGTGGTAGAAAATGTGAAGATAGAGCCATTCCTTGCCGAAACGGCAAAGTCGGGAGATCATTATCAGTTCCAACGCATTGGTTATTTCACTGTCGATCCTGATACTACGGACGACAAAATAGTGTTCAATCGTACAATTTCCTTAAAGGACAGTTGGGCAAAAGAGCAAAACAAGCAGTAAAAGCTTTCTTGTAGAGAATGAATTAAATAGGGATATTCAGTAAATGTCCTCAAAAAATAAGATGGCATATAAAGATGATAGAGTATATCACTTTATATGCCGTTTTTTCTGATGATGGAAAGCCACTCAAGATAAGGTTTACGGTGTGAGACCGTTACTTTTTGAATGGAATCAATGTCAATACCTAAAGATACAAAAAAGCCAACTAATTCGCAACGCTTTGTGCATGAATTAGTTGGCTAATTTTATGGTATTTACGGAATGTCCCTTTTTTGGTAAACCAAAAGCACCTGATATCATATAATTTTCTCTTAACTGTTGGAATATTGTATCGTTACCTTGTGGCAGGGTTTAGAACTATTGTCACCTGACTTCGTCACTCCAAAAATCACAATTTATTAAATAGCTAATACTTAAGT
>CAYNBZ010000032.1:0-25814 GCA_964395975.1 uncultured Muribaculaceae bacterium
TTGAGCACTATAAATTTAATGCTTTTATCGCTATGTTCCTATTTCTCAGCAAAATGTTTATTCGCTTATATCGAACTCACGTTAATTAAGTTAAGGACTTCTTATTAAAAGATTATTATTTCTTAACCTATTTGTGCCCTAATGAGAATTATATGTTTAACCCAATAAGATAAATTAATAGGCTATTGAATATTGTTTGCCGGTATTGCTAAAAATATTTGAGAAAATAAATTTTTCGAACGTGATGTAAATGAGTGACAATGCGTAAAAAGAAAAGTGATTTTCTTTTTGTTGCTGCGCGTGGCATTGATTATTTTTGTGCCACACAAAGTAGTTTATTTGTTTTTATGGAAAAGGTTCTTGTGACAGGTGCCGATGGTTTCATTGGTTCGCACTTGGTGGAATTGCTGCTTGCCGAGGGATATGGTGTAAGGGCATTAAGCCAGTATAATTCGTTTAACTATTGGGGTTGGCTCGATGGCATGATCCACAACAACCTTGAAGTGGTGTGTGGTGATGTGCGTGACCCTGAATTTTGTCGGCACATTACCCGTGGATGCGATATCGTGTTGCACCTTGCGGCACTTATAGCCATACCGTACAGCTATATTGCACCCGACAGTTATGTCGATACCAACATACGCGGTACGCTGAACATGTGCCAAGCAGCGCACGATGAGGGCGTGAGGCGTATTATTGTGACTTCGACAAGCGAGGTGTATGGAACGGCTCAATACGTACCAATTGATGAGAAGCACCCGCGTCAGGCGCAATCGCCTTATTCGGCTACCAAAATCAGTGCCGATGCCATAGCCAAGAGCTTTTATAATGCATTTGAGTTGCCTGTAGTGATAGCACGTCCGTTCAACACTTATGGACCGCGGCAAAGTGCACGAGCCATAATTCCGACCATAATTACACAGATTGCCAATGGTGAGAAGGAGATTAAAGTGGGAGACTTGTCACCGACGCGTGACTTCAATTATGTTAAGGACACTTGTCGAGGGTTTCTCTCGCTTGCAAAGGCAGATGGGATAGACGGTGAGGAAATAAATATTTGTACAGGGATTGAAATTTCAATGGCTGACACATTGCAAATAATTGCCGACTTGATGGATGCAGATGTGAAATGGGTGAAAGACGAGCAACGGTTGCGTCCCAGCAAAAGCGAGGTGTTCCGTCTGCTTGGTGACAATAGCAAAATCAAGAGTCTTACGGGATGGGAGCCGGTCTATTCATTACAGGATGGACTGAAGGAAACCATAGCATGGTTTATGTGTCGTGAAAACCTTACCAGATACAAATCGAATATTTACAACCGGTAAAACACTGTGGAAGAATAAAGGGAAATATGAGCGAATATTTTTATCGTCGTCGCAGAATAAATGTGTTGTTCCTTGGTGGGGCTAAGCGCGTGTCGTTTGCCGAACAGCTAATAAAAGCCGGCAAGGAGCAGGGCATAAGTGTGTCGATATTTAGCCACGAATTGTCGGAGTGTGAGCCTATTGCATCGGTAGGAAAGGTAATAGTTGGAAGCAAGTATTCCTCACCAGATATAGATGCTGAAATTGATGATATCATTGTTTCAAACGACATTCATATATTGTTGCCTTTCGTAGATCCTGGCATAGCGATCGCCGCCCGATGTTCCAAACGCCATCCCGATGTGTTTGTGCCGGTGTCGGATGAAGATGTGTCCAGTAAAATGTTTGACAAAGTGCAAGCGGCCGCATTGTTTGAGAAGCTTGGAATCTCGATACCGTGTACTTACGATGCCGGCGATATTCGGTATCCGGCCATCTTAAAACCGCGTTTCGGTTCGGCATCAAAAGGTATTGTGGTGGCATACAGTAGTGACGACCTTAAACACTTTGATGGCAACACGGATGGTTATCTTATACAGGAATATATTAATAACCGTGAAGAATATACGGTTGATTGTTATATAGGTATGCAGGATGGTGAGGTTAAGTGCATCGTACCTCGGCTGCGTATTGCCACTGCCGGTGGAGAAGTGGTCAAGACCGAAACTCGCCACATGGCACTACTTGAAGAAATGGCTTGGCGTATAGTAAAGCGGCTGAAGTTGCGCGGTGCGGTAACATTGCAATTTATACGAAATCTGGAAACGGGTGGATTTATGCTCATGGAAATAAATCCTAGGCTTGGCGGTGGTGTAATATGCTCTATTTATGCCGGTGCCAACATCGCCAAAATGATACTTGAAGAGAGCATCGGTTTCAACGCCATTCCGGTGCGCATTTGGAACGAAAAAGTGTTGATGACACGGTATATGAAAGAAGTGGTGTTTTTTAATAATCAGATTTTATGAACATTAACGATAAGCGGGTGATTATTATTGCTGAAGCGGGTGTCAACCATAATGGTAACTACGACCTTGCTGTGAAGATGGTGCATGAGGCAAAGGCCGCCGGTGCCGACTATGTGAAATTCCAGACAGCCGTGCCCGAATTGGTAATATCGTCGATTGCACCAAAGGCTGAATATCAGAAAGAGACTACAGGTACTGAAGAAAGCCAACTTGAAATGTGCCGCGCCATCCACTTGCCACTGTCTAGCTATGCGTCGCTTAAGAAAGTGTGTGATGATGTTGGAATTGGGTTTATGAGTACACCTTTTGACCTTGTTTCGATCGATACGCTTGAGTCTCTTGATATGGATTATTACAAAATTCCGTCGGGCGAGGTAACCAATTTGCCATATTTGCGAAAAATTGCATCAAAAGGGCGTCGGGTGATAATGTCGACTGGAATGTGTGAGATGGATGAAATAGCTGCCGCACTCGATGTTCTCACATCCGGAGGATTGCATCTTGATGACATAACATTGCTGCACTGCAATACGCAGTATCCCACTCCGTTTGCTGATGTCAACCTAATGGCTATGAATGAAATAGGGAATTACTTCGGAGTAAAAGTAGGATACAGCGATCATACGACTGGCATCGAGGTACCTATTGCTGCTGTAGCTCTTGGTGCAAGTGTAATAGAAAAACATTTCACTCTCGACCGCAACTTGCCGGGTCCCGATCACAAAGCATCACTTGAGACTGCTGAGTTGGCTCGGATGGTGTCAGCGATAAGAAATGTTGAACTTGCCTTGGGGTCGGGACATAAACACGTAACGGCTAGCGAAGAGCCTAACAAGGTGGTGGCACGGAAAAGCATAGTGGCTGCCACCGACATTAAGTCGGGTGATGTGTTGACAGAGCGTAATATCACCGTTAAACGTCCGGGCAATGGTATTTCACCAATGTTATGGGATAAAGTATTGGGAACTCGCGCCATTGCCGATTTCTCGAAGGATGAGCTTATCAGAATATAAGTGAAGGATAAAAAGGTCATTATGGGAGGACTTTCCATGATTCCAAACAGTTATTTGAGATTCGTGGTCTCTCGGGATGAAAAATATGGAAAATGGCAGGATAAATTCGGGATATTTGGTGAAACTCTATTTGCAATTGCTCTTGTCTTGCGTTACCTTTGCAAAATCATTGGTGTTGATCATCCCTATATATAACGATGAAAGATTTTTTCTTATTAGCCAAGCGATTTATATCTCCTTACAAGAAATACCTCATCCTGAATATATTCTTTAATATTCTGTCGGCATTTCTCACGCTTTTTTCATTTGCAATCATCATTCCAATCCTCGAGATGCTGTTCCGCATCAGCCAAAGCCATTATGAATTTATTCCATGGGGGGGTGGCTCGCTGAAGGATGTGGTAGTAAACAATTTCTATTTTTACACTCAAGAAATAATCAGTTATTACGGCCAGTCGGCTGCATTGGCTGCATTGGCAGGCATGCTGGTGTTCATGACGATGCTGAAGACAGGGACTGCCTATCTGAGTGCATTTTTCAGCATACCCATACGTACAGGCGTTGTGCGGGATATGCGTAATATGATATATGATAAAATCGTATTGTTGCCGATAGGATTTTTTACGACAGAACGCAAAGGTGATGTAATGGCGCGTATGAGCGGCGATGTGACAGAGGTGGAAAACTCAATTACATCATCGATTAATATGTTGTTTAAGAATCCCATTATGATAATTGTGTGCCTTGTCATGATGATAATGGTGAGTTGGCAACTCACGTTGTTTGTCCTTGTGTTGCTGCCATTAGCCGGTTATGTGATGGGCAAAGTGGGTAAGAACTTGAAGCGAGCTTCGCTCGAAGGTCAAACGCAATGGGGTGTGTTACTATCGAATATCGAGGAAACACTTGGAGGACTGCGCATAGTGAAAGCGTTTAACGCCGAGGAAAAGGTGCGAGGCCGTTTCAAGCAGGAGAATGAGAAATTTGTGTGGATATCCAATCGCATGAATCGCCGTTACGAGCTAGCACATCCCATGAGTGAACTGCTTGGAACTCTCACCATTGCCATAGTGTTGTGGTTTGGAGGAACGCTTATACTTGGAGGCAACAGTTCTATTAGTGCTGCGTCGTTCATCTATTATATGGTGATTTTTTATTCTATAATTAATCCGGCCAAGGATCTCTCAAAAGCTGTGTATTCGATACAACGTGGCATGGCCTCGATGGAACGAATAGATAAAATTCTGAAAGCTGACAATCCTATAAAAGATCCTGTCAACCCCAAAACTATCCCGACCGAAAAGCCCTCAATTAGTTATAATCACGTCAATTTTAAATATTCACAGAATTGGGTGATAAAAGATGTGTCGCTCGAAATTCCGTTTGGACATACGGTGGCTCTTGTAGGGCAGTCGGGGTCTGGTAAATCTACTATGGCCGATTTGTTGCCAAGGTTTTATGATGTAAACGATGGGACAATAACGATAAATGGGGTGGATATACGCCAATTTAGGGTGTGCGACTTGCGTTCGATGATGGGTAATGTGAATCAGGAAGCAATTTTATTTAATGATTCGTTCTACAATAATATTACTTTTGGCGTGAAATATGCCACTAAGGAGCAAGTAGAAGAAGCTGCGCGCATTGCCAACGCATATGATTTCATTATGGAAACCGAGGCAGGCTTCGATACAAATATCGGAGATCGCGGTTGCCGTTTGTCAGGCGGCCAAAGACAACGTATAAGCATTGCCCGTGCGATTTTGAAAAATCCACCTATTTTGATACTCGATGAGGCTACTTCGGCTCTTGACACGGAAAGCGAACGTTCAGTGCAGGAGGCACTTGACCGTCTGATGAAGAATAGGACCACATTAGTTATCGCGCATCGTTTGTCGACCATACGTAATGCCGACATGATATGCGTGATGCATGAGGGACACATAGTGGAGCGTGGCACACACGATGAACTTATTGCACTTGATGGCCATTACAAGAAACTTGTGGATATGCAGAAATTTTAAGTGACAAAGGAGATAGGTATGATTAATGTAGTGATATTCGCATCAGGGAGCGGGACAAACGCTGAGAATATTGTCCGGCACTTTGTTGGCAGTGAGGTGGTGAATATAGCTGCCGTTTTTACAAATAATCCTCGGGCAGGCGTGCTTGGACGTATGGATAATCTCAGAATACCGTGCCGCGTCTTTTCGCGGGAGCAATGGCATGAGCCTGTGGAGATCGTTAATGAATTAAGACGGCTTGGAACAAATCTCATTGTTTTGGCTGGTTTTTTAAGTATTGTTCAAAAAACTATAATCGATGCTGTTGATGGCAACATAATCAATATTCATCCCTCACTGTTACCACTGTATGGCGGCAAGGGAATGTGGGGGATGCATGTGCATCGTGCGGTGCTTCAGGCAGGTGACACAGAGAGCGGCATAACCATCCATTATGTTTCGGAAGAGGTGGATGGTGGAACGATAATCTGCCAACGTCGTTGTCCTGTTTTCCCTAATGATACTCCCGAGTCGTTAGCTGAGAGGGTACATAGTCTTGAATATGAGGCTTTACCTGATGTCATTGAACGTTTTGCTGCAAAACAAGTATTACCATGTAAGTGATTACGTCTGAGTAGTCGGGTGTTAGGCGGTGAAAGAAATGGTAGGTCAAAATTATATAAAAGTTTTCATTAAGTCGTGGATTGTTTGTAATTTCGCATGTGCTGACCGCGTTGGGGAACAATTGTGCTGCTCCTTGTTAAAGGGTTGACAAACAATAAAACAATTGGATTATGGTTTATAAATATGATTATCTCGTTATCGGTGCGGGCATTGCTGGTATGAGTTTTGCCCTCAAAGTAGCCGAAACCGGGCGTGTTGCATTAATATGCAAAACCGACCTCGAAGAAGCCAATACTTTCCTCGCTCAAGGTGGAGTGGCCTCGGTGACAAATACTCTTGTGGACAACTTCGAAAAACACATCCGTGACACAATGATTGCCGGAGACTGGCTTAGCGATGCGGTTGCCGTGGAAAAAGTGGTGAGAGAAGCACCTTCACAGATAAAGCAACTTATAAGTTGGGGTGTCGATTTCGACAAGAATGAAAAAGGTGAGTTTGACCTGCATCGTGAGGGTGGGCACTCTGAATTTCGCATTCTCCACCACAAAGATAACACTGGAGCCGAGATACAAGACAGCCTCATAAAAGCGCTTAAACAACATCACAACATCGATGTATTTGAAAACCGATTTGCAGTGGAAATCTGCACACAGCACCACTTGGGTAAAATCGTTACTCGCCGTACTCCGGACATCACTTGTTACGGAGCTTACATATTGAATTGTGCCACTGGCGAGGTTGACACTTTCCTCTCAAAAGTCACACTTATGGCAACTGGTGGCATAGGGGCGGTTTACCGTAACACCACCAACCCGCTTGTTGCCACTGGCGATGGCATTGCCATGGTGTACAGGGCAAAGGGGACAGTTAAAGATATGGAATTCGTGCAATTCCACCCAACTGCGCTATATCATCCGGGCGATCGCCCATCATTTCTCATAACTGAGGCGATGCGTGGATATGGAGCAGTGTTGCGCACTCGCGATGGCAAGGAGTTCATGCAGAAATACGATCCACGCCTTTCGTTGGCACCTCGTGATATTGTGGCACGTGCCATTGACAATGAGATGAAGATGCATGGTGACGATTTTGTCTATCTCGATGTGACACACAAAGATTCTGAACAGACAAAAGAACATTTTCCTAACATATACAAAAAATGCCTCTCTCTCGGCATCGACATCACCAAGGATTATATTCCGGTGGCTCCTGCCGCACACTACCTTTGCGGTGGTATCAAAGTAGATACTAATGCTTGTTCATCGATTCAACGTCTGTATGCCGTGGGCGAATGTTCTTGCACAGGATTACATGGTGGCAATAGACTGGCTTCCAATTCGCTCATTGAGGCAGTGGTTTATGCCGATGCGGCGGCTAAACACAGCATGGCCAACATAGCGCATTACACTTATCGTGAAGATATTCCCGAATGGGATGACAAAGGTACTCAACATCCGGAGGAAATGGTTCTTATTACTCAAAGTGCCAAGGAAGTGGGCGAGATAATGAGCACATATGTGGGTATCGTGCGCAGCGATTTGCGTCTAAAACGTGCATGGAATCGCCTTGACATTCTGTATGAAGAAACCGAAGCACTATTTAAGACCAGTAAAGTATCGCGCGACATATGTGAATTGCGCAACATCATCAATGTGGGCTATCTGATTATGCGTCAGGCGATGGAACGTAAGGAGTCACGAGGACTTCATTATACAATCGACTACCCTCCTACAAAGCACAACATTCCGGAGGGGTAAAGACAAAAACGACTTAGAAACAATGAAATATCGTGATGAAATAGACAAATGTTATGGCGTAGCAGGAATGGCACTCGGTCTTTCCCTATTTAACGCCGATGACAAGTTTATAGGAATAACCATTGATGGTGAAAACGGTTTTGATTGTATAAGTTTCACGCCCGAGTACTATATGTTCTACAATCCATCGCTGCCAGCCAAGGTGTCGTGGCGAAATATGCTTAACAGTTTCCATTTGTCGATGGCACTTACTATGGCCGACGGGATATGCCGCCACATGGTAGGCGACCACAAGGAAGTGGATTACAACCTGCGTCATCGTTTATACGAGATTTCATGCAACGAAGGCAAGGAATTATGCCAACTTGAAGCTGATGAAATAGATGACGTATTCAACGAATATTTTTCTTACCTATCGCAAGTATTCAGCAACAAGACGGTGAGGAAAGTAGTGAAGTCGATACGCGACGAGTTGATTAGCTCTCGCTCCATCGGTCGCCTCGAATTGCTTGATATGCTTGCGCCTTTACGCCATTGACAACCTGCCAATGAAGATTGCAATTATAAACCGGAGCGATTCAACGGGTGGAGCTGCCATAGTCACGTACAGGCTGATGCAGGCTCTACGGTCGGTAGGAGCAGATGCCCGCATGTTGGTGCTTGAGAAACTTACCGATGACCCTCATGTGATTTCATACGCGAACCCTCTGCTTGATAAATACAATTTTCTTGCCGAGCGGTGGAACATATTCCTGCACAACGGTTTCTCACGGGCTAACCTGTTCAAAGTGGATACTGCCGGATATGGACGCGATATTACGTGCCACAAGTGGGTGCGAGAAGCTGATGTGATAATGCTGAACTGGATAAACCAAGGAGCAGTATCGCTGTACGCAATTAAAAAACTGTGCAACATGGGGAAACCCATTATATGGACCATGCATGACATGTGGCCATTTACAGGGGTATGCCATCATGCTTTGCAGTGCACCGAATACCAACATGTATGCCATGGCTGTCAATTTCTCGATAGCATCAAGGCTGACTTATCCACTGCAATACAAGCGCAAAAAAGTAAAATTTACACTTTGTATCCAGGTGCCATACGATTTGTGGCAGTTAGTAACTGGCTTGCCGAACGATGTCGGCAAAGCCGCTTGTTGCACAATGTACCAATAACGGTCATACCTAATGCCTTAGATGTTCCTAAATTTGTCTGCGAACGGCAAAAAAACGGCAATCTAGGTATCGCATGCGATAAAAAGGTAATAGCAATGGGAGCGGCACGACTTGATGACACCATCAAGGGGTTCGATTTGCTGATAGCCGCAACCCACCACTTGCACCTCACTAATCCTGCTCTTGCCGAAAAATTACACCTTGTGCTGTTTGGCAACATCCGCGACCGTTCGCTGCTTGACCGTTTAAGTATATCATATACTTTCTTAGGTAAGGTAAAAGGGGTTGAGGCTCTTGTCGACATATACACTCAGTCTGATATCGTTCTGTCTACCTCGCGATTCGAAACTTTTGGTGCCACACTTGCCGAGGGCATGGCTTGCGGATGCATACCCGTTTCATTCGGCAAAGGAGGGCAAAGTGACATAATCGATCATTTGAGGACAGGCTATTTGGCTTCTGAAGTAGAGCCTGAGGCTATTGCAGAGGGTATTGTTTGGGCTGTCGGCACACACATTGATCGTAAAATGCTTCATGATGAAATTGCAAGTCGCTTTTCTGCAGAAACTGTAGCCAAGCAGTATATCGAATTATGCGAACATCTCTCAAAATGATAATTTTTATCAAATTTTCTTTCAAATATGCAAACAGTCTTATTCCACGAAACGATTTTTGGTCCCATACATAGCCGCCGCTTAGGTATATCTCTTGGCATCAATCTCATGCCTTGCGATGGGAAAGTGTGTTCATTCGATTGCTTGTATTGTGAAGCCGGTTTTAATGCGCAAGGACAAGGTACATCCGGAATTCCTACTTGTGAACAAGTAAAAAGACAACTTGAAAAAAAACTCAAGTCACTGAAACTGGATGGAATAAGTGTTGATGCAATTACTTTTTCGGGAAATGGAGAGCCAACATTGCACCCACAATTCAAAGATATTGTCCATGACACGCTATTGTTGCGTAAACACTACTATCCAGAAGCTAAAGTGTGTGTGTTGAGTAATGCCACCATGGCCGGCAATCCAAATGTAGCCAATGCACTCAAAATGGTTGAATGCAATATACTTAAACTCGATTCGGCGATATATCGAACTTTTAAATTACTAAACCGTCCTGTTTCATCTAATGTAATACCAGAAGGTATTATCGATGACATGAAACAATTTAAAGGACAGTGCATAGTGCAGACAATGATGATACGAGGCGAGCATGAAGGTAACATCATCGACAACACATCTGATGCAGAAGTGGATGCATTGATTGCCGCATACAAAGAAATCAAGCCACGGGAAGTGATGCTTTACACCATTGACCGGCCTACTCCAGAGCAAGCTCTTGAGAAAATAACACCCGAAGAAATGCGTCAGATTGCTGCCCGAATCGAGGCCGCAGGAATCAAAGTGCAAGTTAACATATAATTATGACATTATTACTATGATTATTAACAGTAAATTTAGTATGTTTGCAGACAGAACTGCTTAAGTGTTTATATGGAATTTATAATCATTCTGTTACTATTGGTTCTCAACGGCATTTTTGCCATGTACGAAATTGCTTTAGTATCGTCAAGCAAGGTGCGGTTAGGTGCCTTGGCCGATAAAGGGAACAAAAAAGCAAAGACAGTAATAAAGCAACGTGAGGAATCCGAAAAATTTTTATCTACAATACAAATTGGCATTACCCTAATTGGTATTGTATCGGGTGCATATGGAGGTACGAGCATAGCCGATGACCTTGTTCCCATATTTGCAAGAATACCTGGTGTCAATGAAATATATGCGGGGCGGTTGGCTATGATTACCGTAGTGGCTATCATCACTTATCTGTCGCTTATCATCGGCGAATTGGTTCCAAAGTCCATTGCTCTATCTAATCCTGAACGCTATGCCATACGTTTAAGTGGACTTATGCGATTTATTTCAGTTGTGGCTTATCCTTTTGTGCTTCTGCTCAGTGCTTCTACCAAACTTACAAACAAGTTGATAGGTATGAAACCGGATAAACGGCAAATAACACAAGACGAATTAAAGCTAATCCTTAGCCAAAGTTCCGAACAGGGTGTAATCGACCAAGAGGAAAACGAAATGCTACGTGATGTGTTCCGATTCTCCGACAAGCGAGCCAACGATTTGATGACTCCGCGCCACGATATAATCGCACTATATACCACTGACACAGCCGCAGAAGTGCTGTCAACCATCAAGGAACGACACTTCAGCAAATATCTGCTTATAGAGGAAAACCTTGACCAAATTGTGGGTGTGGTATCAGTAAAAGACATAATTTTAATGATGGGCATCGACAAGCATAAATTTGACTTGCGAAGTGTTGCCCAACCGGCACAATTGGTTCCAGAAAGCTTATCGGCAAAAAAAGTGCTTGAAGTTTTCAAAAAAACCAAAAATAAGTTTGGTGTGGTTATCAATGAATTTGGTAACACTGAGGGTATAATCACCTTACACGATTTGTCGGAAAGCATATTCGGTGACATATATGAAGAAAATGAAGTTGTAGAAGAAGAAATTGTAGAACGCCAAGACGGATCGTTGATCGTTGATGGCTCGATGAATCTAGAGGATTTTATGGACAAAATGGATATCACCGACTTCGATGACTTGAAAGAGGAAGATTTCACCACACTCAGCGGGATGGCAATGTTTCTCATAGGAGGCGTACCTAAAGCTGGCGACAAATTCAGTTACAAGAATCTCGGCTTCGAAATTATTGATATGGATCGGGGACGTGTCGATAAGGTGCTTGTAATAAGAAACGGAAAAAGTGATGAAGCCAGTTACAATGACAACAGTAACGAAGAATCCAACTGACAACATGGATTTCAACCACATTTGCCACACACAGAAATTTTTAGAATATTTTCATGTTTCGCATATAGAAATGTTGTATATGTTGAAGGATATAACTATCTTTGCAATGTGAAAAAACATTATGAATAATAAAAAATGAGCATTTCCAAATAAGGCTGATAGAGTTTGGCAAGGGATTTGCAATAATGAAATTGTAGACTGTTATAAAGATTGTTTTAGGGAGGAAACGTTTAGAGCGTTCCCCCATAATTTAGAGAAACTATGGGAAATTACAGTAATTCAGATGATATGATGTTAAAGTACAGGGTTTTACCTTCTCATGCTTATCATCCAAATGCCGCATTATTGGCAGCACGCCGTC
This sequence comes from uncultured Muribaculaceae bacterium, assembly GCA_964395975.1. Classification (GTDB taxonomy): domain Bacteria; phylum Bacteroidota; class Bacteroidia; order Bacteroidales; family Muribaculaceae; genus Avimuribaculum. The sequence goes on from CAYNBZ010000032.1 coordinate 12,098, forward strand.
AGGGTTACATAGCAATGCCCTCAGGTAAAGGATGCGCTAAATCTACTGCCCTTTGAATAAAGGCAGTAATGAGAGGTAGAGTAAAACGTTTTTGCAAGAGGGGTAGGGGGCTTAATCCCCGTGATTTACTCCGAAAATGCAAAAGAGATGCTTCCCTTTAAAGGGATTCGTAATGACGAATTTTCCAATTGTAATGGAATTTGTACGCTTAAGCGGTAATATTCTGTTCGATGCCGGAAGATTTATTTTATTTGATATGGTTTAAAATTAAAATATTAATAAGATTAGAAGTGAGCAATGAGCATTTTTCGAGAGTTCATGTGTTCTTTTCTAATTCTTTTCACTTTAAAAGACAGTTAACCCTAATACCACATTTTATTCATACTATTTTTTCCTAAGGCTATGCGATGTGATTTCGCGTAGTCTTTCTTTTAGGGATATATCCCTTCTGAATATCGTATGTGAGTCATGGGGATGCTCCTATTAAACCTTCTGGCGAGGGAAGGCATCGATGAAACTGCCATTGGTGATATTTATCACTGTGGCTCCTATATGGTGAGCATAACGAGCTATGACAAAGTAGGATTTAAAAGCAACGTAAAAACTATACAAGATAGCGTGCAGAGGGTAGTGCATATACTCGGTGTTGATACGTTTTACCTCACGATCATCTTCTTTATAAAAATGCGGTTGGACAGATATTACATTATTGTTGTCATCGACCGACAGCGTGCGTGTCCATGAGTGATCGGCACCGGCAAGATATACACGTTTATAACCCATCCGCAATGCCGTCATTATTGATGGTATAAGCACATTGCGAGGTCGTGGCATTCCCAATCCTAAGGAGAATAACAAATTTTCTACCCATTCAAATCCCTCGACAGGAATAGCATTATATCGTATTATAACAAGGTTCTTGTTGTCATGGAGCTTTGGCAATTTGGCTTTAAACGGTATGTAAAGCGTCATGTTCCAATCGACATTAGCAATACTGTCCCACATCTTGGCAACGTTTGGTTGATCGAAAGCACGGAAATAATGTGGGTCTGCAAGCAAGTAATAACGCGGTCGCAGTTGCCGGAAAGTATGGGTACATGCGGCAAAATTCACGGCCATCAGGTCATGATTGGCAAGGAAACTGGCGGCATCAGCAATTGTATCGTTTAGCGATGGTCCGTTGCCAAGTATAACTATTCCACGTTCAGCATCTTCAATATCTACTGTTACGTGATCTAAGCCAAACTTAGACATTAGCAAAACTTTCGTCACACTAAGTAGCGACTGCCATATCCGCGAAACAAACATCGCTATATCATCTTTCATTGTACTACGTTAAATTTATGAGTACAAAGATAATACATAAATCTATGATTTATAAAAAAGCCTTCTTAGCCCGTGGTTTATAGGGATTTCACTATTCAGACTGTTTAGTTATTGGAAACTCCTCAACTATCAATGGCATGAAATTCATCGTTGATATGCTGTTTTTTTACCAACTTTTGTGGTTACATCACAATACATACCGGAAATATCTACCTGATTATCTCCTTGGCATAAGCCCTACGGCGCTTGTTTTGAATGGTATTGAAATATTGCCACTGAGATTGCACTTTTTGGTTTTCTTCAAGTTCGGGATTGCTTTCGGCATATACATATTTGTTTTTGATAAAATATGGTATCAAATCGGTGAACAACAATGCATTCACACCTTTGCTTTGATACTCGGGTTTTACAGCTACAAGCAGCAGATCCACAACATCATTTTTCCCGCGTAAAGCTTTAAGCAAATGAATCCACCCTAACGGGAAAATACGTCCGCGGCTTTTTATCAAGGCTTTAGACATTGATGGCATGGCTATACCCACACCAATAAGCTTGCGGTCTTTATCAATGATGAGTGATACATTCTCAAGCCGCAATACAGGCAGATACATTTTGATATAATGGTCGATTTGGCGCGGAGTGAGTGGTGAATAACCATACAGATTGGCGTATGCTTCATTTATCAATTTGAAAATCTCTTGCCCGTAATCATTGACAATCTTTTTAGTATTGGTGTATTTTATCGTGCGCAATTCATACTTGCGACTTATAATGTCACTTATACGTTTGTATTTTTCGGGGATTTCTTCAGGTACATATATTTTAAATTCCACCCAATCAGTTTCTTTTTCAAAACCAAGAGCTTCTATATGAGCAGCATAGTAAGGGTGATTGTAGATTGTAGCCATCGTACTCATTTGGTCAAATCCCTCTATCAGCAATCCCTCGGGATCCATATCGGTAAAACCGAGAGGCCCCACCATGCGTGTCATGCCCTGTTGTCGTCCCCATTCTTCGACAGCGGCAAACAACTTATTGCTCACTTCTTGGTTATCGACAAAATCGACAAATCCGAAGCGCAATTCTTTCTTCCCGGTTTTTTTGTTTGCCGCATCATTGATGATACCGGCAATGCGACCCACGGGTATTCCATTGTCGTATGCCATATAATATATGCTGCGGCAAAATTCAAATGCCGGATTTCGGTTCGGTGTAAACGTATTGACCTCGTCAATCACAAGCGAAGGTACATAATAAGGATTATCCTTATACAATGTATCTATCGGGAAGTGGACAAATTTCAACAAATCGCGCTTAACAGGCTTTATTTCACGTATTTCAATTGCCATGTCTGTCAAGTTTTATGGTTGCAAATTTAGCTATAATTTACAAGTTACGAGCCATGTTATGATTTTTTTGCATAACGCCTTGTACTTGCCGATTGATTCGCCTGCCCAATAAAAGCTATGCCAAATTTCAATTTCTCGTGCAGATTGCATAACTTTGCACAAGAAGTGTACATGCAGACACGATGCGCGTACACAAACTTAAACTGCACATAAGCAATGGATGTAATGAATTCGATGCGGCAAATTCTTGAAGCCGAAAGCAAAGCCATACTTGGTATTCCTGTCACTGACCAATATGAAAAAGCTGTGAATCTAATTGTGAAACATGTCCATGAAGACGGGGGAAAACTCGTAACTTCTGGAATGGGGAAAGCCGGACAAATTGCCATGAACATAGCTACCACATTTTGTTCAACGGGTATACCTGCTGTTTGTCTACACCCCAGTGAAGCTCAACATGGTGACCTTGGCATACTCCAACCAAACGATGTTATGCTGCTGCTCTCTAACTCCGGTAAAACGACCGAAATTGTGGAACTCGTGTCATTAGCACGAAGCCTGTACCCTCAACTAAAGTTCATAGTTATTACCGGCAATGAAAATAGTCCATTGGCTCAAGAAGCTGATGTGTGTCTATGCACAAGTGGCGCACCCGAAGTGTGCCCGTTGGGTCTTACGCCCACTACATCCACTACCATGATGACCGTGATTGGCGATGTGCTTGTTGTCAACACGATGCTTGCCACTGGATTTACCCGTCAACAGTATGCCATGCGACATCATGGAGGATACCTCGGACAAAAAAGCCGCAAGGAATGTAAATAAATACGTCACATAAATATGAGAAAAACCATAGCAATAGGCGAATCAATACTCGACACCGTGTTCTGCAATGACAAGCCCATAAGTAGTTTCGTAGGCGGACGCATTGCTAATGCCGCTGCATCGATAGGTATGGCAGGAGTTCCGATAGAGATGGTGAGCGAATGCTGTAACGACCATATAGGCGATATCATAGTCAGCTTTCTCCAACAGCATCATGTAGGCACGGCATCGGTTGACCGTTTTACCGATGGTAGTTCGGCTGCATCGATGATTTTCCATTCGCAAGACGGTAAAAAACTCATCAACTTCTTCAATTACCCAGATGATCGTTTTAACATCGTATGGCCACGCATTGATGAAGATGATGTGATAATTTTTGGCTCTTTTTACTCTATCGACACCGACATGCGTGAACGGTTTTACGAACTCATAAAATATGCACACGAACGTAAAGCCATATTGGTGTATCTGCTCGGATGCCAACACGGCATTAATTGCCGAATCACCAAAGTCATGCCGGGAATACTAGAAAACCTTGAAATAGCCGATATCGTGATTGCCACACACAGTGACATAGGAGATATATTCCCCGGAGAAACTGTTGACCATGCATTCAAAAACCACATAGAATTTTACTGTGGTAATTTCCTTTATATCGATGAAAATTCTTGCATAACAGTTTATCACCGTAATGGAGAAAAAAATATCTTCGATACAGGCAAAGAAACAACGGCAGTTGCCAACGGTAACAAGCTCGGTTGGCAAGCCGGCTTGACAAGTGGCATAACATATGCCTTGTTTTTGCACAACATCAAGCATGGACAGATAAACGAAATTGATGATGACACAATGTCGGGCATTATTGACATCGCGGTCAAATTTGCCAACAATGCAGCCTCTGCCCCAACTATTAATTGCATCGATGACGATTTCGGCTCGGCACGAGCAGCAGAACTGAAAATCGCCATAGAAAGAACAAGCAGTAATTTAAAGGAATAGTCACACTTAGTATGTACCAACATGAAACCGCTTATTCTCGATACTATTTTGCCAAAGGTTTATGCTAACGCTGACACCAAGCAAAACGAGTATGTGGAACTCAGTTCGTTGTTGCTTGATGAAAGAATCCCTGAAGTAATAAAACGCCTGAAGGCCGGTGATAAGCAAGGGAGTGAAATTCTGTTGGCACAAATGTCTGACGAGCTGCATCGGCAAGAAGGCTTGCGCCTTGCATGGGTGCAAGTGGTATCAATGTGGATAACAGCTGACAATGAAGATTATGCCGCGACCATAGACAATGGCATAGAAGTGTTGCGCACGCTGATATCAACCGCCGACCACAAAAACATCGAATTTCTGTCCTTGGCAGCCGGTACTATCTACATGCTTGCCTTTGCCCACTACAAATTGGGCGAAAGCAAAAAGGCCGAGAAAGAACTCTATAAGGCACAAAAACTATACGAACGGCTCGCCCGAAAAGACAACGAACGTTTCACACCTGCATTAATGGCAGCAGTGGAGGCTTCGACCGAAGTATTCAAGTCGAAACTAAAAAAAATGAACGTGCTTGCCCATTACCAAGTAGCAACCGAGTTGTATCAAGGCAAAGTTTCGGCAGGCGTAACTGATGCTATTGGCAGCCTCGTTGACAGTATCACCGCTGAGGGCGACATTCACCTGAAAATGGGTAACTACCGTGATGCCGTCAAATTCTATACAAAGGCCTTACGCTATCAAAAGCGCATAAGTGCTTCGCTTGGGATGAAGGAATTACGCATTTCAATCAACCTCGGTCGAGCCTTGCTACAACTTACTAACCGCCGTGCGTCGGGAGAACAGCTTTTGCATTCCATCTTGCCGCTTGCCGAGAAAATGGGAGCGACTAACGAAATCGAGGAAATCAACTCTCTGTTGAAAAATCCCAATAAAAGTACTTTTGACATTACCGCATTTTGGAAAAAACTTTTTACTTCTGTGCTTCTGATTGTTGTTTCGGCAACGGCAGCAACGGCTCAAGTCATGATAGGTCATCGCGGTTCGGTATGGGGTGTGGAAAATACTGCAACAGCATTCATCAACGGTGTAAAATACGCCGGGTATGACGGTCTTGAATGTGACATACGCACAGATGCCGATGGGACGTTCATAGTAAATCATGATGAAAGTTTCGCAAGAATCGGAGGCAGTCACACTCCGTTGGCACAACGTCCAACTGCCGGCATACTCAACGACCGCCTGTTGCAAACCCGAGATGGCATCACATACGAAGCCTCAGCCATAACTCTGGGTCAGTTCCTTGACCTATGCAACGAACTCGATTGCATACCTGTGGTAGAAATAAAAGAGTGTTGGAACATCTATTCAAACGATGAAACCGGGAACAGTTGCTATGATGGCATACCGTCTCTCATCGACCTCATAAGGCATAAGGGGCTTGAAGACAAAGTTGTAATTATATCTTTTATGGCAGGAGTCATTGACCATCTGCGCAGCAATTATCCCGCTATCAACTTGCAGTATCTCACCGATGGCGAATGGCGCAATGTCGTTGATTTCTGTAAAAGGCTCAAAGTTGACATAGACATAGCCCATCGACATGCCGATGCTGAGTTGGTTGAAACATTTCACGCCATAGGTCTTAAAGTAAATACATGGACTGTCGATGATCTTGTAGAGTTCAAACGTCTGCAAGAAATAGGTGTCGATATGATAACGACCAATAAAATAATAAAATAGTCACCAATTATTATGTCAACCAAACTTAGAAACGACTCAGTAGCACAGTTGCCTAAAATACAAGGCTTGAAGATTGGCATTGTAGCCGCCGAGTGGAATAGTAAAATCACCGATGCCCTGCTTGAAGGCGCGCTCGAAAAATTACACGAAGAGGGATATCCCGACGATTGTGCTGATGTATTTCGCGTCCCAGGCACAGTAGAACTTACTTTTGCGGCTGCACAATTAATCAGAGTGGGTACATACGATGCGATTATTGTGCTCGGTTGCGTGATTAGAGGCGATACATCACATTTCGATTATGTGTGCCAAAGTGTAACTGAGGGTGTTACACGACTTAATGCTACAGGAACGGTGCCTGTGATTTTTGGCGTATTGACCACAGATAATGAACAACAAGCTCTTGACCGTGCAGGTGGAAAACTCGGCAACAAGGGGAGTGAGGCAGTGGAATGTGCCATAAAAATGCATAATTTCGTTGATAAAAGTTTTGAGATTTCTGCAGATTCACAAAAAATTGTATAACTTTGCACCACAAAGTTGGACGGGTGGTTTCCAGAGCGGCCAAATGGGACTGACTGTAACTCAGTTGTCAATCGACTTCGGTGGTTCGAATCCATCACCACCCACACAAATAAAAAGTGAGCGGCATCCTTGTTGAGGTATCGCTCATTTTTTTGTCGTGTAACCGATGTAACAATCGCATAAAATTTGATGTTCGTTAGGTTCCTATGTGTAATAAAAATGAAATCATTATTGTGCCTTATTAGTATCACACTTGTTATTCTAGAGTTTTTTAGAAAAGGCTGGACGATTATTTAAGATTATTTCCTAAATTTGGCAAACAATAAAATAAACCAAGGAATATGAGAAATTTATTGGCAATATTGGCTTTTGCCATTGTAGTGTTTGTCGCAGCAGCTGGTGATAAAAGTCACCAAGTTTTCGGTGTCGCTTTTTACAATCTAGAGAATTTTTTCGACACAATCAATAATAATGGGAAATATGATTATGAGTACACCGAGAACGGCTCAAAGCAATGGAATGGCGAGAAGTACCGTAACAAGGTGAAAAACATGGCATATGCCATCAGCCAGATGACGACAGAATTGACACCGATGGGACCTGCTGTCATCGGTGTGTCTGAAGTTGAAAACATCACGGTACTACAAGATCTTGTGAATGCTGATGACTTGAAAGACAAATGTTTGCAAATCGTACATCACGACTCGCCAGACCTGCGTGGGATAGATGTGGCACTGTTATACAACCCAAGTTTCTTCTGTGTGCTTAACGTAGTAAATTCTCGTGTGGTGATAGACGATTATCCCGAGTTCAAAACTCGCGACCAAATGTGTGTCACCGGATTGCTTGCAGGCGAGAAAGTCAGCATAATTGTCAACCACTGGCCGTCACGCTCAGGTGATCGGGAACAGTCGAACTATCTGCGTGAGGCTGCGGCCAAACGTGTAAGGCAAACGGTAGATTCGCTTCTTGTTGACGATCCTAACCAAGGCATAATCATCATGGGCGACTTGAATGATGACCCGTTCGATTTAAGTGTGGCCGAAGTGCTCGGTGCAAAAAAAGATAAAAATGATGTGGTGGAATTGGGCGACTTGTATAATCCTTGGTGGAAGACTATTGACGAAGGCACAGGTACGCTTGCTTACCGCGGCTCTTGGAATTTGTTTGACCAAATAATCGTGTCTAAATATTTCCTTGGTGACCAATCGAAACTCACCCTGTCCAAACATGAAGTGCTGGACTTTGACTTTCTTAAGACTAAAGAGGGTGATCGTAAGGGTTATCCTTTGCGTACTCATGCTTCAGGGGTATATCTAAATGGCTATAGCGATCATTTTCCGACCGAAATTTTCCTTGTGAAGGAAGTCCGTGAATAGCAATAATACGGTTTGTTTGACGTTGTAAGTATGTGTTTCAAATGGTGGTATTTCACTGTCCTCTCAATTAAATTGTTAAGGATTTTCTGACCTTTTTGGAGATAATGTGATGAAATTAACTTTTGTAGTTCCTCCTGTTTTTGACGGCAATAAACAACCTCCGGAACGCACGGCAGGTTGTACGAGAGTTGTTTACCTTGCTCCTAATATATATGAACTCACCGTTGTGGCAGCTTTGGAGAAAGTGGGAACATATGATCTTTTTTATGAGGACTTCGTATATGACAAACGGTCGTGTGCCGATTTCGAGAAATTTATCTCAACCGACGACAGTGACATATATTTTATATGGACTGTAAATTTGTCGCTCAACAATGATGCTATTGCAGTGAAACTCATTCACGACTACAACAAGGATGCATACATTGTATTTCTGGGTCCGGGCGCAACATATTTCCCTCAAAAAATATTGCAGCGTAGCGACCGTGATATTGTGGTACGTGGCGAGCCTGAACAAACTGTTCTTGAATTGGTTGATGCTATTGCCAACGGAGAGGAATGGCGCTCATTGTTGGGTATAACTTACCTCGATGCCAATGGTGATGTAAAGCGTACCGGTTTCCGACCGATGTTGAGGAGTCTTGATGAACTGCCATTTCCAGCAAGGCATTTTATAGAGAAAAAACGTTATTATAATCCCAAATTGAAAGCGGGGCCATATACCACGGCCGTCACATCACGCAATTGCCCGTTCCATTGCATATATTGTGTACCGAGTTCTCTCACTTTTGCCCGTGAAATAGAATACAGGCACGAATTTGGCAAAAAACCTCCCATCTCGTTCCGTTCCACACAAAGTATTGATGAAGAGATGAAGCAGCTGAGCAAGGCAGGATATAAGGCTGTGGGATTTATGGACGACAACTTCATTTGGAATGAACAACGCACTCGTGAGATTTGCAACACCATGCGCCGATATGGTCTTATTTGGGGATGTCAGGCAAGGGTGGATGCTATTACCGAGCCGATAGCCAAGATGTTGTCGGAAAGTGGATGCCACTATGTGGATTTGGGGGTCGAGTCGTTTGATGAACAAATCTTGCAATATATTAAAAAAGGAATAACGAGCGAACAGATATACAAGGCCATAAGATTACTGAAAAAATATAAAGTACCGGTAAAACTGAATGTGCTTATTGGTTGCAGCCCACTTGAAACAAAAGAAACTTTGAAACATACATTGCGCGAGGCCAAAAAGTTGCATGTCGATCAAGTGATGTTCAATATCGTGTCGCCATTCCCCGGAACGGAATTTTACGACATAGTTAAGAAAAATGGTTGGATGAAAACGCCCGATTACATACCAACTGATGTGCAACGGGAGTCGATACTCAATTTCCCATCACTCAGTTCCGATGAGATGGAGAGGATATTGTATTATAATAATTTGAGCTATTTCCTTTCATTTAGGTTTGTCTTAAAACAAATCAAGAGATTCTCTAATTGGAGCGAATTTACGCATGCGCTGAAAGCCTTGAAAATAAAATTGTTCGGATAGAGCAGATATGGCAGGTGTAGCGATGAAGTTGTCAATTGTCATTATAACGCACAACCAAGAGGAAACAACCCTAAAATGCCTTGATGCGATTATGAGCGTGATAAGTCGAACGGATGTCGAAACCATCGTTGTTGACAACGGTTCGGTTGATGACACTTGCAGTTCCATTTCATCTCGTTTTCCTATGGTAATATTAGTGAAGAACGATACCAATAAAGGGGTTGCATATGCTCGTAACAGGGGAATGGAACGCTCGACCGGCGACTATATATTGATACTTGACAATGACACAATAGCCAATAGTGATGCCATAGATGGAATGTTACGGTACATGGATGAGAATATGAGCGTTGGCATATGTGGTTGTCGCCTAGTCAATTGTCAAGGAGATGTGCAGCAGAGTTATAAAAAATTCCCATCCATCATAACTAAAATACGCAATGTTCTGTCTTCGGACAAAAGCGGTGTGGCAATTGATCCCCCTACCGAAGTCATATATCCTGACTATGTGATAGGGGCTTGCCAAATGATACGACGTAAAGTGTTGGAAATGATAGGCTTGCTTGATGAACACATATTTTATGGACCTGAAGATGCCGACTATTGCCTACGAGCTCGGCAGCAAGGATGGCATGTTGTTTATTTGCCACAATTTGCCATCATACATCTGTGGCAGCGGGCTAGTAGCAGGAAGTTGTTTTCACGCCTGTCTTGGAGGCACATGTGCGGTCTGATGTATTTTTATGTCAAGTATCGAAGAATCCATTGACCTAAAAACATAGTGGTGGCATGTCTGTCTTTGCATAGAAAGCCGATGCAGTTACTCCTTATGCGGCCAAATAATGGTATATAGGATTAAAAATTATACTATATTTCCTCTTATATTGGTTTTAATTATCCTATAAGTTAATTTCGTTTTAACTTTAACATGGATTGCTTATATGGAAAATGTTCGTACTGCATTCACTCAATTTGACTTGGCGATGATGCCATTGAGCAGTAACTCCCTTATTTGCGAAGATGAAATTATCGTAAGTGATAATTTTGACACTCCTTATGAAGAATGCACGGTTATTGCAAACAAATTCATCACCTCTTCTCATCCATTTAAAGTAAATTTTACAATGTTGCTGTTTTGTACAGAAGGCTGTATGCATTTTAGTATTGGGCTTGAAAAATATGAAGTGAATGCAAGTGATATGGTTGTAATTTTGCCGGGAACAATAAGTGAGAATCTTGGGATAAGTTCTAACTATAGGACATTCTTTATTGCTTTTACGATGCCATTGGGAATTGAAATGGGAAACTTGGCATGGCATTCGACATTTCGAAAGCATCCACAGTTACATTTGTCGGATGATGAGATGCAAGAGGCTCTTTTTATTTATCGCATAATGCGCAATAAAATGGAGCAACCCGATTATAAGTTCACACGTGGAGTGCTGTCGAGTTATATACAAATACTGTTGTATAATGCGTGTAATCATTTGCAATATTCGCTTCAGAACGTTACTGCACGTTATGATGGGCATGCGCACTTAATTTTTGATCAGTTTATGGAACTTATACAGAAACATTATGGGCAAGAGCGTGAAATACAGTATTATGCCAATCTTATGTGTATGACACCAAAGTACTTGTCGAGGGTGGTATATCAGGTGAGCGGTCGTTATGCAGGAGAATGGATACGCGATTATGTGATACTCGAGGCGAAGGCTTTGTTGAAAAGCGGAAGGTACAACGTGCAACAGGTGAGCATTATGCTCAATTTTGCCAGTGCATCGTTTTTTGGTAAATATTTCAAAAAGGCTGTGGGTTGTTCTCCCCGCAAATATGCGACTATGTAACTTAGACATATATTGTATGGGTTAAGATATTTTATTTGTGTAGGGTGGTGGGAATGTATTTGAGAAATTTGTAAATTCGCAAAATCAAAACTACATGACCGATGTACCGTGATGTTGCGGTCATGGTTGGGGATGAATTTACTGTTCTCAATCGAAAATAATTGCTGCGTATGAAGCCCATTACCAACATATTATTGATAATTTACATAATAGTTTACACGTTTTTGCCCATTTTTGATGTGTCACTTGTGGGTGGACAAACGGGATTTGACTACACGGCCTATACGATTACCAATAGCGAAGATATAATCAAACAAATATTTTCGTTGTTACCTTTCATTGTAGCTTTTGCTGCCATTAGTGTCAATTGCATGAAAAATCGTTTTTGGGGTATTGCCGTGTCGGTGATAATTTGTTTTGGAATATATTTTTATGTCTATGCCAAGGATCTTGTTATGATACAGCAACCAGAATTTTTCAAGATAGAATCGCTTGGAGTAGGTTTTTACATAGGATATGTTACGTTGCTGTTGTCGTTGGTGTCGGCTGCTGTATCGGTTTTGCCGTTTAAGTTCAACAAAGTTTATGCCCACGAATCGCTTTTCAATCATAAGAAGCGGTCGAATGAAAATAAAAAACAACCGACCGAAGAATAATGAGTAGCCTCTCGGACATTACCAGCGACATTAAAATTGACAGCCCTCACCTGTGGACGCTATCGATGTTTATTGATGACAAGCACATAAGTTTTATGTTGCATAACGACATGATTGCCAATTCGCTGATATGTCGCAGCATCAAACTCGAACGGTGGAAAACCGATGGTGAATATCTGGAAGCAATAGAAAATGCTATTTATGACAATTCGTTGTTACTGAGTGATTTCAAACGTGTGAATGTAAGCGTGGATTCTCGGCAGTTTATATTTTTGCCGCCGTGCTATGGTTCTGATGTCGATGTTCGTCATGCGTTTGAAGTGGCTTTCCCTGATGCCACGGGCGACTTTGCGATGACGCGAGGACAGAACTGTCGTGTCGATGTGGCATTTATGTTGCCCTGTGGTGTCTATCAATTCTTGCGCCGAACATTTAGCAATACGCTTGTGAGATTGCACATTGAGGTACTGTGTTCTTATTTTAGGGGTAGTACCAATATATCAAACGTAAGCAAGGAAGTCGTGTTTATAAGGGATGGACGAATAGATGTGTGCGCTTTCAGTCGTGGAAAGTTGCAGATGGCCAATACATTTGCGTTCAGGTCGAATGATGATGCAGTGTTTTACACGCTTGCAGTATGGAATATGCTCGGCTTTGATGTTCATTCGGATGAAATACAGATTGCCGGCGATAAGGATGTGCGTATAGACATCATGTCTCGATTACGAGAATATGTAACCTATGTTGTTCCGGTGATGATGCCGCCTGTTGCAATGAAGATTGCTTCCGATGTAGCGAAAGCTCCGTTTAACTTAATTATTTTAGCCACGTCATGAGGATAATACGAGGAAAATATGGTCATCGTCGTTTCGATGTTCCACGCAATATAACTGCACGGCCTACTACCGATTTTGCCCGTGAGAATATTTTTAATGTCATTGATAATCTCATAGACCTTGATGGAGCTACGGCACTTGATCTGTTTGCCGGTACCGGAGCCGTAAGTTTTGAATTTGCCTCTCGTGGGTGCAGGTTGGTAACGTGTGTCGAGAAAGCTGCTACGCAATATCGGTTCATTAAACAGGTAAAGCTGGTTTTGCAGGCCGATGAAGTACAGCCCGTACGTGGCGATGTGTTCAAGTTCATAGAAACATGTGACCGGCAATACGACATAATTTTTGCTGATCCGCCTTATGACTTGCCTCGACTTGCCGAGATACCGCAATTGGTGTTGTCATCAAGTATTGTCAAACCGGGTACCATATTGGTGATGGAACATTCTCGCAACAATGATTTTTCGCAATTGCCATGCTTTGAACAACATCGGGCTTATGGCAGTGTCAATTTCTCTATTTTCGTCTTACCCGAATGAGGGTTCATATCGGACTTGTCGCCGATGTGCATTGTGATGTCGGGCAAAGAACAGAATGTAGTCAACAGGGATCGCATTTATAGAATATAATATAACGTGAGTTCGATATAAAGTCAAAACAATGTCAGTTGTCCGTCATTGATA
>CAYNBZ010000033.1:0-25090 GCA_964395975.1 uncultured Muribaculaceae bacterium
ATTTGTAATCTCGGGGTCGTTGGTTCGAATCCGACAAGAGGCTCAAAAAAAAGACATATAACCGAGGGTGGTTTCCAGAGTGGCCAAATGGGGCTGACTGTAACTCAGCTGTCGTCGACTTCGGTGGTTCGAATCCATCACCACCCACACAATCTCGGAGATTGATTAATGCGGAAGTAGCTCAGTTGATAGAGCATCAGCCTTCCAAGCTGAGGGTCGCGAGTTTGAGCCTCGTCTTCCGCTCTAAGTTTAGACAATAGACAAATCGGAATGATTGCCTATGTAGCTCAGTGGTAGAGCACTTCCTTGGTAAGGAAGAGGTCGCGGGTTCAATTCCCGCCATCGGCTCTAAGCTTGAAGTTTGCCGCTCTTTTGTGTGCGGCATTTTGGGTAGAAAAGGAAAAATATATTGCAAATAAGTTAATCATTTTATTAAAAATAACAGTTATGGCAAAAGAGAAATTCGAAAGGACCAAACCGCACGTAAATATCGGTACTATTGGCCACGTTGACCACGGTAAAACCACTCTTACCGCTGCTATTACCAAGGTTCTGCATGATGCAGGTATTTCGGCTGAAGGTGCAAAATCGTTTGACCAAATCGACAATGCTCCTGAAGAAAAAGAACGTGGTATTACCATCAACACTGCTCACGTTGAGTATGAAACCAAGAATCGTCACTATGCTCACGTTGACTGCCCGGGACACGCCGACTATGTAAAGAACATGGTTACCGGTGCTGCTCAGATGGACGGTGCTATCATCGTGGTTGCTGCAACTGATGGTCCGATGCCTCAGACTCGCGAACACATCCTTTTGGCTCGCCAAGTAAACGTTCCGCGTCTTGTAGTATTCCTTAACAAGTGCGACATGGTTGACGATCCCGAAATGTTTGATCTCGTTGAGATGGAAATGCGTGATCTTCTTTCGTCTTATGACTATGACGGTGATAATACTCCTATCATTCGTGGCTCGGCTCTCGGTGCTTTGAATGGTGAACCAGAATGGGTAGAAAAGGTTATGGAATTGATGGATGCTGTTGACGAGTGGATTCCACTTCCTCCGCGCGACATCGACAAACCTTTCTTGATGCCTGTTGAAGACGTATTCTCGATTACTGGTCGTGGTACTGTTGCTACCGGTCGTATTGAAACTGGTGTTGTTAAGGTTGGTGATGAAGTTCAAATCATGGGTCTTGGTGCTGACAAGAAATCGGTTGTTACCGGTGTTGAAATGTTCCGTAAGATTCTTGATGAGGGCGAAGCCGGTGATAACGTAGGCCTTTTGCTTCGTGGTATCGATAAGAATGAAATCAAGCGTGGTATGGTACTTTGCCACCCGGGTGTTGTTAAACCTCACTCTGAATTCAAGGCTTCGATCTATGTATTGAAGAAAGAAGAAGGTGGTCGTCACACTCCGTTCCACAATCACTATCGTCCACAATTCTACATCCGTACACTTGATGTTACCGGTGAAATCTCTCTTCCGGAAGGTGTAGAAATGGTAATGCCTGGTGATAACGTTGAAATCAAGGTTAAGCTCATCACTCCGGTAGCTTGCGACAAGGGTTTGCGTTTCGCTATCCGTGAAGGTGGTCGTACCGTTGGTTCGGGTCAAATCACTGAAATCCTTGACTAATTATTGATAATTTTTCTGATTAGGAAATTTATAAAACATCCGATTATGTGCCATTTCTTGGCAATGCAACTATGAAAATGGGCATAATCGGAAATTTACGGGAATAGCTCAGTCGGTAGAGCACTGGTCTCCAAAACCAGGTGTCGGGAGTTCGAGTCTCTCTTCCCGTGCAAAATCAAATAGGAATATGAAACTGAAAATACTACAGGATATCGAGGATTCTTACAACGAACTTCGTTATAAGACTTCTTGGCCAACCAGAAGTCAACTGGCCGGTAGCACTGTGGTGGTTATGGTTGCTTCCATCATAATCGCGATAGGCATCTTTATCATGGATGAGGTTATCGACTTTGTTATGCATGCTATTTATGGCGGTTTTCAACTGTTCTAATGGCAAGCAATTCCACACAACAAACATTTCCCAAATAGTATTATAACATGGCAGACGAACCGAAGAAAAGATGGTATGTGCTTAGGACCATATCAGGCAAGGAAGGTAAGGTGAAAGAAGTGCTGGATGCCTCTTGTAAAAATACTGACCTTGGCAGTTATGTTTCACAAGTATTGATACCGACTGAGAAAGTTTACACTACGCGTAACGGAAAAAAAGTTATTAAGGAGCGTAATCTTTACTCGGGTTATGTGTTTGTAGAGGCTATGTTGACGGGAGAGGTAATCCACGAGTTGCGCAATACAACGAATGTCATTGATTTTTTGCACGGCAAGGACAAGAACGGAATGCCTGAGCCTATACGTGAATCGGAAGTTGCCCGTATGTTGGGGGCTGCCGATGAGCAAAGTGAAAATGATGACGATGCATTCAACGATTTCATCGTGGGTGAGACTGTGAAAGTGAACTATGGACCTTTCAGCGGTTTTGTCGGTGAGATAGAAGAAGTCAATCGAGAGAAGCGCAAACTCAAGGTCATGGTAAAGGTCTTCGGACGGAAGACACCTCTGGAATTGGATAATTCCCAAGTAGAGCGTGGATAGCGCAGGCGAAAATGTTACAGTCGCATGTGGCTGCCACAGATGTTTGTTTAAAACAATAAAACAAAAAAATCACAATGGCTAAAGAAATTGCTGGACAGATCAAATTACAGATTAAGGGTGGAGCAGCCAATCCTTCACCGCCAGTAGGACCGGCACTCGGTTCTAAGGGTATCAATATCATGGAATTTTGTAAGCAATTCAATGCCCGTACCCAGGACAAGGCTGGAAAGGTGTTGCCGGTGGTTATCACCTATTACACCGACAAGAGTTTTGATTTTGTAGTAAAAACACCGCCTGTGCCGGTGCAATTGAAAGAAATCACCAAACTCAAGAGCGGTTCGGCACAGCCTAACCGTAACAAGGTAGCTGAAATCACATGGGAGCAGGTTAAGACTATTGCCGAAGACAAAATGCCTGATTTGAACTGTTTTACTTTAGACTCGGCTATGCGAATGGTCGCAGGAACAGCGAGAAGCATGGGTATCACTGTAAAGGGTTCGTTCCCTGAAAACATTTAAACTTCAATTTCATCATGGCTAAACTTACAAAAAATCAAAAGTTAGTAAATTCCAAGATTGAAGCGGGGAAAGTTTACACTCTTAGGGAAGCTGCAGAATTGGTAAAAGATATTACTTTCACGAAATTCGATGCTTCGGTTGATATCGATGTCCGCTTGGGTGTGGATCCTCGTAAAGCCAACCAAATGGTCCGTGGTGTTGTATCATTGCCTCACGGTACAGGCAAGCAAGTGCGCGTGTTGTGCATCTGTAATCCTGATGCCGTATCGACGGCTTTGGAGGCTGGTGCCGACTATGCCGGTTTGGAGGAATATGTGGACAAAATCAAAGGCGGATGGACCGACATCGACGTTGTCATAGCTCAGCCTGCCGTAATGGGCAAGCTTGGTCAGGTGGCAAGGATATTGGGTCCACGTGGTTTGATGCCTAATCCCAAGAGCGGCACGGTAACCATGGATGTTGCTACTGCAATCAAGGAAGTAAAACAAGGTAAGATCGACTTCAAGGTCGATAAGAATGGTATCGTACACACTTCGATAGGTAAGGTTTCATTTACTCCGCAGCAGATATTCGACAATGCACGAGAATTTGTGAACACTCTTATAAAACTGAAACCTGCGACAGCGAAGGGAACCTATATCAAGAGCATTTATCTTTCAAGTACAATGAGTCCCGGTATTAAGGTTGACACAAAGGCAGCTGAATAATTAAAATCGAAACAAAATGAGAAAGGAAGATAAATATACTGTTATAGAAAAAATCGGCGAAGATCTCAAGGCTTATAGCTGCTTGTATCTGGCAGAAACCTCAGGATTGAATGCTGAAAAGACGAGCGACTTGCGCCGTGCATGTTTCAAAAACGATGTAAAACTGGTGGTCGTAAAGAACACCTTGCTTAAGAAGGCAATGGAGCAGAGCGATGTTGACTACAGCGCGCTCTACGAAGTGCTGAAAGGCTCTACATCAATCATGCTCAGCAATACGGGTAACGCTCCTGCCAAGGTGTTGAAAGGCTTTATAAAGAAGGATGACACACTACCGGCATTGAAAGCTGCATATGTTGAGGGTACGCCTTATATAGGTGCCGACAAACTCGACCTTCTTGCAAGCCTCAAGAGCAAGAACGAACTTATTGCCGATGTTATTGCACTGTTGCAATCTCCGGCCAAGAACGTTATCTCTGCTTTGCAGTCTTCAGGGACAAAGCTTCATGGTATTCTTGAAACTTTATCTAAAAAAGAACAATAAACAAAAAAACAAACAAATTAAATCATACAAAAAATGGCAGATTTAAAAGCTTTTGCAGAACAATTAGTAAATCTTACCGTTACTGAAGTAAACGAACTTGCTAAAATTTTAAAAGAAGAATATGGTATCGAACCGGCTGCTGCAGCAGTAGCAGTTGCTGCCGGCCCTGTTGCCGGTGCTCCTGCTGCCGAGGAAAAGACTTCTTTTGACGTAGTGTTGAAGGCTGCTGGTGCAAGCAAGCTTGCCGTTGTTAAGCTTGTTAAGGAACTCACCGGTCTTGGCTTGAAAGAAGCTAAAGATCTTGTAGACGGGGCTCCTAACACTATCAAAGAAGGACTTGCTAAGGCTGACGCAGAAGGACTCAAGAAACAACTCGAAGAAGCTGGCGCTGAAGTTGAACTTAAATAACATTCCTGTCAGTCAGGTAAACAGGTTAAGAATCCCCCTACAAAGTCGATTCTTAACCTTTTCGTGTCTTTTAAAATTTGAGTTCACTTAATTTATTTTTTCAATGTCAGTTACAAAAAAACCACGTGTTAATTTCGCATCGGTCAAGAATCCTCTACCGTATCCTGATTTTCTTGAGGTGCAATTAAAGTCGTTCAGAGATTTTCTGCAATTAGATACTCCGACTGAGAAGAGAAAAAACGAGGGGCTCTATAAGGTTTTTGCCGAGAATTTCCCTATCGCGGATACTCGCAACAACTTTGTACTCGAATTCCTTGACTATTACATCGATCCTCCTCGATACACCATCGAGGAATGCCTTGAGCGCGGCCTTACTTACAGTGTGCCGTTGAAGGCCAAAATGAAACTCTACTGTACCGACCCTGATCATGAGGACTTCGACACGGTGGTGCAAGACGTTTATCTGGGACCAATCCCATACATGACCGAGAAAGGAACATTCGTAATCAATGGTGCCGAGCGTGTCGTAGTTTCGCAGTTGCACCGCTCGCCGGGTGTCTTCTTTGGACAAAGCACCCATTCCAATGGCACGAAACTGTATTCGGCTCGTATTATTCCTTTCCGTGGTTCATGGATTGAATTTGCCACCGATATCAACAATGTGATGTATGCCTATATTGATCGCAAGAAGAAATTGCCTGTCACGACTTTGTTGCGTGCCATTGGGCTCGAAAGCGATAAGGACATCATTGAGATTTTCGGACTGGCCGAAGAAATAAAAGTGAACAAAACCAACCTTAAAAAAGCTGTAGGCCGGAAACTTGCTGCCCGCGTACTGAAAACGTGGATGGAAGATTTTGTAGATGAGGATACAGGTGAGGTTGTTTCCATAGAGCGTAATGATATTATTATCGATCGTGACACGGTAATCCAAGAAGAGAACATCGAAGAGATTCTCAACTCTAACGTGCAGACTATCCTGCTTCACCATGAAGGAGCCAACACGAGCGATTACGCAATTATTTTCAATACACTGCAAAAGGATACCACCAACTCTGAAAAAGAGGCGGTGAACTATATATACAGACAACTGCGCAATGCCGAACCACCGGATGATGCCAGTGCGCGTGAAGTGATTACCAACCTGTTCTTCTCCGAAAAGCGTTATGACCTTGGAGAAGTGGGTCGCTTCCGCATCAATAAAAAACTAAACTTGAACACATCGATGGATGTGAAAGTGCTTACGCGCGACGACATTATCGAGATTATCAAGTATCTTATAGGTCTTATCAATTCTAAGACCGATGTCGATGACATCGACCATTTGAGCAACCGTCGTGTGCGCACGGTGGGCGAGCAGCTTTACAATCAGTTTGGCGTGGGACTTGCACGTATGGCACGTACCATACGCGAACGCATGAATGTGCGTGACAACGAGGTATTCACTCCAATAGACTTGATTAATGCCAAGACCATTTCGTCGGTCATCAACACATTCTTTGGTACTAACGCCTTGTCGCAGTTCATGGATCAAACCAATCCACTTGCCGAAATAACCCACAAACGCCGTATGTCGGCTTTGGGTCCCGGTGGATTGTCGCGTGAACGTGCGGGATTTGAGGTGCGTGACGTTCATTATACGCACTATGGCCGCTTGTGTCCTATCGAAACACCTGAAGGACCTAACATCGGTCTTATATCATCATTGTGCGTATATGCTAAAATCAATGATCTCGGTTTCATAGAAACTCCTTACCGCAAGGTAGAGGATGCACGTGTCAATTTGAATAATGACGAGGTGGTTTATCTCACGGCCGAACAGGAAGAGGGTAAAATCATAGCACAGGGTAACGCACCGCTCAATGATGACGGTACATTTATCCGCACTAAGGTGAAAGCGCGCCATGATGCAGATTTCCCTGTTGTTCCACCGGGGGAAGTACAGTTGATGGACGTATCGCCCGTGCAGATTGCATCAATTGCCGCAGCAATGATTCCGTTCCTTGAGCATGACGATGCCAACCGTGCCTTGATGGGTTCGAACATGATGCGTCAGGCTGTGCCTTTGTTGCGCAGCGAAGCTCCGATTGTTGGTACTGGCATAGAGGAGCAATTGGCTTACGATTCGCGTTCGCAAATTCAGGCTGAGGGTGCCGGTTTAATAGAGTATGTCGATGCTGATGTGATACGTATCCGCTACGACCGCACCGAAGATGAGGAATTTGTCAGCTTCGATAGTGCCGTAAAGGAATATCGTTTGCCTAAATTCCGCAAGACCAACCAAAGCACGAGCATCGACCTGCGTCCGATTTGCGACAAGGGTCAACGGGTGAACAAAGGCGACATTTTGACAGAGGGCTATTCGACCGAGAATGGAGAAATTGCCATCGGTCGCAACTTGAAAGTCGCATACATGCCTTGGAAAGGATACAACTATGAGGATGCCATCGTTCTTAACGAGCGCATGGTTCGCGAGGATATTCTTACATCGGTTCACGTTGATGAATACACTCTTGAAGTGCGTGAAACCAAGCGAGGCATGGAAGAACTTACGAGCGACATCCCGAACGTAAGTGAAGATGCAACAAAAGATCTCGATGAACGCGGCATTATCCGTGTGGGAGCGCATGTCGTTCCGGGCGACATACTTATAGGTAAGATTACTCCAAAGGGAGAATCCGATCCTACGCCTGAAGAGAAGTTGCTTCGCGCTATATTCGGTGACAAAGCCGGTGATGTGAAAGATGCTTCTTTGAAGGCTTCACCATCACTGAAAGGTGTGATTATTGGTACGAATCTGTTTGCCCGTGCTGCAAAAAAGAAAAAGACCAAAAATGCCGAAGATCCGCTTGTAAAACTCGATGAAGAGTATAACGATAAGAAAGATGCCTTGAGGAAAACATTGCTTCAGAAGTTGTCGGTTCTGACTAATGACAGAGTATCACAAGGCGTTAAAGACTTTATGGATACGGAGGTTGTTCCCAAGGGTGTGAAATTTTCTGTCCAGATACTTAATAATATCAACTATGAAACTGTAAACTTGAGCAAGTGGACTACCGATGCTCATCGCAACGACATGATACGAGCAACGGTGACCAATTATCTGCGCAAGTATAAAGAAATAGATGCCGAGTTGCGCCGTAAGAAATTTGACATTTCAATCGGTGACGAGTTGCCATCGGGCATTATGCAGATGGCGAAGGTATATGTTGCCAAGAAGCGTAAAATCGGTGTCGGTGACAAGATGGCAGGTCGTCACGGTAACAAGGGTATTGTTTCGCGTGTGGTAAGGCAAGAGGATATGCCGTTCCTTGCCGATGGCACGCCGGTTGATATTGTTTTAAATCCGTTGGGTGTGCCTTCTCGTATGAATATAGGACAGATTTTCGAAGCTGTTCTTGGTTGGGCCGGACGTGAACTTGATGTGAAGTTTGCAACCCCAATATTCGATGGAGCAAGCCTTGACGATCTCAATGAGTGGACCGACAAGGCAGGGTTGCCTCGTTATGGGAAAACATATCTATATGATGGTGAAACGGGAGAACGCTTCGACCAACCGGCAACTGTGGGTGTGACCTATATGTTGAAACTCGGACACATGGTTGAAGACAAGATGCACGCACGAAGCATTGGCCCATACTCGCTTATTACTCAGCAGCCGCTTGGTGGTAAGGCTCAATTTGGTGGTCAGCGTTTCGGAGAAATGGAAGTTTGGGCTCTCGAAGCATTTGGTGCTGCCCACGTGCTTCAAGAAATCCTTACCATCAAGAGCGATGATGTAACTGGCCGTAGCAAGGCCTATGAGGCAATAGTAAAGGGCGAGCCAATGCCTACTCCTGGAATACCCGAATCGTTGAACGTGTTGCTGCACGAACTTCGCGGATTGGGTCTGAGCATCAACTTAGAATAAAATACAACAGCGTCTGACTCACGGCTTCGCTGCAATTCGGCGAAGTTGTGAGGTCAACGCATAACTCTTTATACAACAATAATTTTATGGCTTTTAGAAAAGATAATAAAATAAAGAGTAATTTCTCGAAAATCAGTATTGGTCTAGCATCGCCCGATGAGATACTTGAATTGTCGTCGGGAGAAGTGTTGAAGCCCGAAACTATCAACTATCGTACCTACAAGCCCGAACGGGATGGCTTGTTCTGCGAACGCATTTTTGGTCCTGTGAAGGATTATGAATGCCATTGTGGTAAATACAAGCGTATCCGTTACAAGGGTATAGTGTGCGACCGTTGCGGTGTGGAAGTTACCGAGAAGAAGGTAAGACGTGAGCGCATGGGACATATCCAGCTTGTTGTGCCGGTGGCTCACATTTGGTATTTCCGCTCGTTGCCCAATAAGATTGGTTACTTGTTGGGGTTGCCGTCTAAGAAGCTCGATTCGGTTATTTATTATGAAAGATATATCGTCATCAATCCGGGTACTGTTGAAAATGTAAGCAAATATGATTTGCTGTCAGAAGATGAGTATCTTGATATTGTTGACAAGTTGCCAAAGGAAAACTCACTGCTTGAGGATAATGATCCTAACAAGTTCATTGCCAAGATGGGAGCAGAAGCCATATACGACTTGCTGTGTGCTCTCGATCTCGACAGCCTTTCGTATGCCTTGCGTCATAAGGCAAGCCATGAGGGTTCTCAACAGCGAAAGACCGAGGCATTGAAGCGGTTGCAGGTTGTGGAATCATTCCGTGCATCGAAAAATCGTAACCGTCCGGAGTGGATGATATTGAAAGTGATTCCGGTCATTCCGCCCGAACTGCGCCCATTGGTGCCGCTTGATGGTGGACGTTTTGCCACAAGTGACCTTAATGACCTGTATCGCCGTGTAATTATCCGAAACAACCGTTTGAAACGGCTCATCGAAATAAAGGCTCCCGAAGTCATCTTGCGCAACGAGAAGCGTATGCTTCAAGAGGCTGTTGACTCACTCCTTGACAATTCTCGCAAGTCGAGTGCGGTCAAGACTGATGCTAACAGGCCACTTAAGTCGTTGTCCGACAGTTTGAAAGGAAAATCAGGCCGTTTCCGTCAAAATCTGCTTGGTAAACGTGTCGATTATTCGGCTCGTTCGGTTATCGTCGTAGGTCCTGAGTTGAAGATGCATGAATGTGGTCTTCCAAAGTATATGGCTGCCGAACTTTACAAGCCTTTTGTGATACGCAAACTCATAGAGCGCGGTATCGTAAAGACAGTGAAAAGTGCCAAGAAAATTGTCGATCGTCGTGAGCCTGTAGTGTGGGATATCCTTGAGTATGTGATGAAAGGTCATCCTGTGCTGCTGAACCGTGCCCCGACACTTCACCGCCTTGGTATCCAAGCATTCCAACCTCGTATGATAGAGGGCAAGGCCATTCAATTGCATCCACTTGCTTGTACGGCGTTCAATGCCGACTTCGACGGCGACCAGATGGCCGTACACCTGCCGCTTGGCAATGAAGCAATCGTGGAGGCTCAGATGCTTATGCTCGGATCGCACAACATCCTTAATCCTGCCAATGGCGCGCCTATTACCGTACCGTCGCAGGATATGGTGCTCGGGCTGTATTACATAACAAAGTTGCGTGAAGGTTCGAAAGGCGAAGGCTTGAAATTCTATGGTCCCGAAGAGGCCGAAATCGCTTATAATGAGAAAAAAGTCGATTTGCATGCAATAGTTTCGGTTGTCGTTGATGACATAGACAGCGAAGGCAACCCCATAAAACGCCTTATCGAAAAGACTTCGGTGGGACGTGTATTGTTTAATCAATTCGTCCCCAAGGAAATTGGTTACGTAAATGAAATTATTTCCAAAAAGTCGTTACGCGGTATAATCAGTCGTGTAATCAAGTCATGTGGTATTCCACGTTCGGCTCAATTCCTTGATGATATCAAGAATCTTGGTTACCGAATGGCGTTCAAGGGAGGGTTGTCGTTCAACCTTGGTGACATCATCATCCCTGCTGAAAAAGAAGAATACGTAAATGAGGGTTATCGCGAGGTAGAAGAAGTGATGAACAATTATAGTATGGGCTTTATCACCAACACCGAGCGTTATAACCAGATTATCGATATATGGACGCATGTCAATTCCCGCCTTACCGATACGTTGATGAAGCAATTGTCGGCAGACAATCAAGGTTTCAACTCGGTTTACATGATGCTCGATTCCGGCGCACGTGGATCTAAGGATCAGATTCGTCAGCTTTCGGGTATGCGTGGCTTGATGGCAAAACCGCAAAAGAGCGGTGCCGAAGGTGGTCAGATTATCGAAAATCCTATTCTTGCAAACTTCAAGGAAGGTTTGTCGGTGCTTGAATACTTCATCTCGACACACGGTGCGCGTAAAGGTCTTGCCGATACCGCATTGAAAACTGCCGATGCCGGATATCTGACACGCCGGCTTGTAGATGTGGCTCATGATGTGGTTATCACTGAAGAAGACTGCGGAACGTTGCGCGGACTTGTATGCACCGAAGTCAAGAACAACGAGGATGTTGTGGCTTCGCTCGGTGAACGTATTCTTGGACGTGTATCAGTTCACGATGTGTTTGACCCTATTACCGGAGAAATAATCGTAAAGAGCGGAGAAGAGATTACCGATGTTGCTGCACAACGCATCAACGATTCACCAATCGAATCGGTAGAAATTCGTTCGGTGCTTACCTGCGAAGCCAAAAAAGGTGTGTGCGCAAAGTGTTATGGTCGAAACCTTGCAACCAACCGTATGGTGCAGAAAGGCGAGGCCGTGGGTGTAATTGCCGCTCAGTCGATTGGCGAGCCGGGTACGCAGCTTACACTTCGTACGTTCCACGTCGGTGGTGTGGCATCTAACATTGCTGCCGTTTCGTCAATCACTTCTCGCTATGACGGTTTGCTCGAAATCGACGAGTTGCGTACAGTACCGTGTGAAGACCATGAAGTGGTTGTGGGACGTATGGCCGAAATGCGAATTATCGAACCGACGACGAAGATGGTGCTCACTACTGCCAATATCACTTATGGCTCAAAGCTCTTTAAGAAACCAAACGAGATGGTGAAGAAGGGTGATTTGATTTGCGAATGGGACCCGTTCAATGCCGTAATCGTGTCGGAAGTTTCGGGTAGGGTGCAATTCAACAATTTCATTGAAGGTGTGACCTATCGTGAAGAGGTTGATGAAACTTCGGGCAATAGCGAAAAAATCATCATCGAGTCGAAAGACCGTACGAAAGTTCCGGAAGCCGACTTGTTCGATCATAACGGGCAATTGGTTAAAACTTATTCGTTGCCTGTAAATGCGCACTTGATGGTGAATGAAGGCGATGAAATCAAGCAAGGTGAAGTGTTTGTTAAGATTCCGCGTGCCGCCGGTAGTGCAGGCGACATTACGGGTGGTCTGCCTCGTGTTACTGAACTTTTCGAAGCCCGTAATCCATCGAATCCTGCCGTTGTAAGTGAGATTGATGGCGAGGTGACATTTGGAAAGATCAAACGTGGTAATCGTGAAATCACTGTTACTTCAAAGACAGGTGACATCAAGAAATACCTTGTTCCGTTATCTAAACAGATACTTGTGCAGGAGAATGATTTCGTACGTGCAGGCACTCCGCTTTCTGATGGTGCAATTACGCCGACCGACATTCTTAACATCAAGGGTCCGACAGCCGTTCAGGATTATATCGTGAATGAGGTGCAAGATGTATATCGTTTGCAAGGTGTTAAGATAAACGACAAGCACTTTGAGGTCATAGTGCGTCAAATGATGCGCAAAGTGTGCATCCTCGATCCGGGTGACACATTGTTCCTTGAGCAACAGATTGTCGATAAACGTGAATTCATGGACGAGAATGACCGCATTTGGGGAAAGAAAGTGGTTACCGATGCCGGAGATTCGCAGAATGTGCAGCCCGGACAGATAATTACTGCCCGTAAGTTACGTGATGAAAATTCGAGCTTGAAACGTCGCGACTTAAAAATAATACAAGTGCGAGATGCGGTACCCGCCACATCCGAGCAAATATTGCAAGGTATTACACGTGCTGCATTGCAAACGTCGAGCTTCATGTCGGCGGCATCATTCCAAGAAACCACCAAGGTGCTTAACGAAGCTGCTATCAATGGCAAGGTTGACCACCTTGAGGGCATGAAGGAGAATGTGATATGCGGACACTTAATACCGGCAGGAACTGGTTTGCGCGAATATGAAAAACTCATCGTTTATAACACTGAGGACATGGATGCTCCCGGTTTGAAGCAGGAATTGGCCGAGGTGGAAAGTAACGAAAAGGCCGGCGAAGCATAAATTGCAAGCCGACTATATTTAACAGCAATAGCCGCACTAAAGGTGGATTAACCTTGTGTGGCTATTGCTATTTTACGAAGTTCATTGGCATAGGTTACATCTTTTGTGGAAATAGTAAAAACAAACATCGGTATTTGTTTTGCCGGATGCATATCTTGCAGTATCTTTGCAGCACGAGATTTGTGAATTAAAGCAGATGCATGACTTATTTTAATAGAGGTTAATAACTTAAATAAATCAAAAAACTGCTTATGAAACAATTTATTACTTTTTCGCTGGCCGCTTTACTTACTGTTGGAAACAACGTTATGGCAGAAGATGGCATAACAATTCTCGACTTGTCGAGTGCGGCAAACTCTACAGAGTTTACTTTTGATGCAAATGGTGCATGGGACAATCTTTACAGCGGTACTACAGCGAGTGAAGTGGCGTATGACTATTTTGATTCTCAATTTTTCAGGATGAGTCATATGGGATATTCCGATTATGGGGGGTATTTTGAAGGTTTTGCTCCGTGTGTAAGTACAGATATGACCGATCAGTCGTCTTACTCTGTTGGGTGTATGGCGGGCGGAGGAATAATGCTTGACGACACCGGCAATATTGTAAGCGATGATGCCGGCAATGTATCAGTCGATGCATCAATGCCATATCTGGTAGGATATTATTCTACATATTATAATTCACCGTCATCATGCCAGATTCAGTTCAGTGATGGGTCGCATGAAATGGTTGGTATGTATGTAACTAACTTTCCGATGTCGTTCTACAATTGCCTATACGGGAATGGTTATGCCCGTGCATTTGTCAATGGGGATAGTTTAACTCTCACTGTGCATGGTGTGGCTGCTGACCAGAGTGAAAAAACTGTCGATATCGACCTTATCAGGTATGAAGATGGTATGTTCCAGGCTGTCAGGGGATGGAAATATGTTGATTTGTCATCGCTTGGAACAGTGGAATTGTTGTATTTTACAATGAGCAGCACTGATTCCAGCGAATGGGGAATTAATACAGCCACTTATTTTTGCATTGATAAGATAATGGCCAAGACCGAAGTTCTTTCGGGTGTGTCTGCTGCCGCTGTGGGAGCAAAGGGTATTAAATATGACCGTGTTTCCAAAGAAGTGATATTGCCGCAAGGTGAGTTTTCAATCATTTACAATGCCAATGGACAGAAAGTGATGGTAGGAGATGGGGCACGATTGTCGGTTGAGGGGCTTCCTAACGGTCTGTATGTGGTAAAGACTGCGAGTGGCGGTTATCTCAAATTCATAAAATGAACTTGAAATTCTTATTTAGATAATTTGACATAACTTTGTATAACTTCTGGTGAAGCTGTCATGTTGTGAAACATGGCAGCTCTTTTGTTGTGTAGTTTTTTGTCATTTGCTACCCAAATTAGGGGAGGCATGATTGTTTCTTGTCCGGTCGTAGTATTGTGGACGATTGGCGGTTGTTTGTCAAATTTAATATAATTGTTTATGTTGATTTTGCTATATTTGAGTAATTTCGCAATAAAATATACCAAAGTAAATGGAGAAAATAAGTGTAAGCATCATAAACAAATCACGTAATCCGCTTCCGTCTTATGAAACGTCGGGAAGTGCGGGTATGGACTTAAGGGCATCGCTTGACAAACCGGTGGTATTGCAGCCGCTGCAACGAGCAATGATACCTACCGGCATATACATTGCTTTGCCAGAGGGATATGAGTGCCAAATCAGACCTCGTAGCGGATTGGCTGCCAAACACGGAATAACCGTCCTCAATGCTCCGGGCACTATCGATGCCGATTATCGTGGTGAAATAAAAGTCATACTTGTCAATTTGTCTGCCGAGCCGTTTACCATCAATGATGGTGAGCGTGTATGCCAAATGATTATTTCGCGATGCAGCCGTGCCGAATGGGTACAAGTGGAAATGCTTGATGAGACTGAACGTGGAAGCGGTGGTTTCGGTCATACCGGTTTAAAATAACTTTGCTTCGTAACTGATTGCTGATAATGAAAATCACAGAAGTATCGCCCGATGAATATAAGGCTCTTTCTCCTGAAGTACCTCATGCGTTTGGCTCGGTGGAGTTTTCAGAACTCAATCGTGGCAAGGCGTTGTCGTTGCATTATTTGCTCTTTGCCGATACAAAAGTAAGATTCGGATTGATTCTCGGTGAAAAGGAAGATGGCTGTTACAGTCCGTTTTCGGCTCCGTTCGGAGGGTTTGCCATGCGTGGTGGTAATCAAAGATTGCTTGAGATGGAAGAGGCCGTGATCTTGTTACAAGAATTCAGGCAATCTTGTGGGAAACCGTTGCATATAACATTGCCGCCACTCATTTATGATGTTTCTCAATTGTCGAAGTGGGTAAATGTGTTTCAACGATTCGGAAAAATGAGTGGCATGGATTTAAACTATCATTTCGATTTATCGCTGTTTCCCCGTTATGAAGAAGTGATCAAACGAAGTGCAAAAGAAAAATTGCATAACTTTGAAAAGGCCGGTTTTGAATTTACCAGACTTGATGGCAATTCTGATAGCGACATAGAGCGAGCGTATGCTGTAATCAGTGCTAATCGAAAGGAACACGGTTATCCATTGCGAATGACTATGCAGGCCGTAAAAGATACGGTGAAAATAATAAGTGCTGATTTTTTTGTCATGACGTATGAGGGTAAAGATGTTGCTGCCGCACAAGTGTTTCATGTGGCAAAAGGGATTGCACAAGTGGTGTATTGGGGAGATTTGCGTGCATATTCGCAATTACGCACAATGAACGGATTGGCTTGCAATATATTCTCATACTATCACAGTCGGGGATTGAAGTTGCTCGATATAGGACCGGCCACTGTGGATGGCGTTCCTAATCATGGATTGTGTGAGTTTAAGGAAAGTATAGGATGTTCGGTAACTCCGAAGTTTACGTTTGTAATATAAATTTTACTTTTCCATAGATTGCAATTTGTATATTTGCAAAATATAGTTTAATTTGCATATTTGAAGAAGTAATCCATGGGAAAATAATCATAACAGTCATAATATCAGGTGAAACGATTTACATTAAGTATATTAACACTCATAATTGTTACGACCACCGTGTCGCTGTCGGTGGCATCCGGTGCTACCAAGAATGATTTGGCTGCTGCTGTGGATGATGAGAATAGCAGGAAAGCCGAGTATGCGTTTCTTGAAGCCCTACGGCAAAGAGAGAATGATAGTATTGATGCCTTTTTTGAGTTGCTGCGTTATGCCCACAGACTCGACCCGGATAATAGCGTAGTGGCGTATTATCTGGGCTTTTGTTATGTCACATCGAATAAACCCAGCAGGGAGCTTGCAGAACAAGGGTATAACTTGATGAAACGGCGTTTTGACATCAAACCTACCGATTATGACGAGTCGCTTGTTTTTGCCAGTGTTGCAGGCAGCCTTGGTCATAATGACGTGGCTATTTCAACTCTCGATACACTTGTTACATTGTTCCCCGACAAACTTGAGGTGAGAAGCCTTCTTGCCGATGCTTATGCACGTAACCGCAATTTCGACAAAGCCATAGCCACATACGACACGCTTGAGATATTAGATGGAAAGTCGCTTGCAGTGTCGTTGAGGAAAATCAATTATTACATGGCTTTGAATGATACGGCAGGTACCATTAACGAGGGGCGCGAGTTGTTTCTTTCAGCTCCCAACAATGGTACGTATAATTTGCTGCTTGGCAACATATATATGCAGATCGGGCGTAGGGATAGTGCTCTAAAATACATTGACCGCGCTCAGCGTCTCGACCCTGAAAACGGCATGACCTACCTGACGAAAGCACAGATATATTATAACGAGGGCGATTCGGTCAATTATGACAAGCAGATATATCAGGCTCTTGTGAGCAAAGACCTTGATGTGGAAAATAAAGTGGCCGTATTGACCGATTACATCCAGCAGTTGCTTGCCGAACGTGACTCGTCGCAGCGCGTCGACAATCTGTTCCAAGTGCTTATATCCCAACATACGCATGAGAAGGCCATTCATGAGCTATATGCCAAGTATCTGGTGGCTTTACAGAAATATGACAAGGCTGCCGAGCAAATGGAATATGTTACCGACATAGATCCGTCAAATGCTGCAAGTTGGGTGCAACTGATGATGCTCAACTTCATAACACAAAATGATTCTAAAGCTATATATGCGGCTCAAAAGGCTCTTGAGTATAATCCGGACAATCTTGAATTGTATGTGGATATAGCTCCTGTCTATTATCAGATGAAGGAGTATGACAAGGCGATAGATACTTATAACAAAGCCCTTGAAATGGTCGATTCGGTTGATTTCCAAATTCGTTCAAGCCTTGTTGGGGGAATGGCCGATGCATATTATTCGCGCGGCGATACGGCACAAGCGTTTCAATGTTACGAGGAGGCTTTGAAACTTGACCCCACAAATTCGCTTGTGATGAACAATTACGCCTATTTCCTCGCAGTGTCGAATACCGATCTTGATCGTGCCGAGCGGCTCAGTGCGCTTGCCGTGAAAGCCGATCCTGAGAATCCTACAGTGGTTGATACTTATGCTTGGGTTTTTTTCCGTAAAAAGGAATATAAACTGGCTCTTGCTTATATCGAAAAGGCCATTAAAAACAGCGAAGAAGAAAATGCCGAGATTCTTGAGCATTACGGCGATATATTGTTTATGAACGGACAATTTGAACAGGCTGTTGAAAATTGGGAGAAAGCTCTCAAGCTCAATCCCGACTCTGAAATTCTTGAACGTAAAGTGAAATATAAAACCTATTTCAACGAGTAGGGTCGTGCTCTTTTCAGCTACTGCTCCATGATGATGCTGTCATGACACGATTTGGTAAAATATTATTGGCTTCAATATCGGTAGTGATGCTATTAACTGCCTGTCGCACCACTATCGAAAGTTTTCGTGCTGTGCAACTTGTTGTCGATGGTCGTCCTGCTCAGCAACGATTTAAGTCGATAACTGACAATTATCATGAGTGGCAAACTTTTTCGGTAAAAGGACGATTCTCTATTTCTGATTATGAGGGGTTGTCGGCATCTATGCAATTGCGTATGGTGAACGGGCGTTACGTTTACATCTCCTTGCGTGGTGGCATGGGTATTGAGGGTGGTAGAATTTTCATTACAGGCGATAGCATATATATTGTCGATAAAATCAACAAATGCTATGTTGCCGATGTCGTGTCGGTGTTTACTGCCGGCATTGAGATACCTCTTGAGGCGTTGCAAGGATTGCTCATAGGTCGTGCTTTCGGCATTGAAAATGCCGTTATTGGTGGTGTGAGTGGCGATGGCAGTTTTATGGTTTCAACGACCGGCAACGATGAAACATGCTATCGGTTTATATTTGATTGCTACAACTTGTTCTCTACCATGGTTGCCGATAGTGGGACGGGGTATTCTTCTTGTTCGGCCGGATATGACGGGTATGTCGAAACTTCCCATGGCATAGTGGCGACGTCGTGGGCTATAGTGTCGCGCTTGCAGGACGGGGCGCAAGTGATAATGCAAGCCGAATATTCACCATCGAGCATTGTGTGGGATCGTGAAATGAACGATAAATTCTCCATAAACGCAAATTATAACCGCATTGACACTCATCAATTGTTGCAGCAGTTGGGGAATGAACTATAAGATCATGAGCAGGATGAAGGCTTTGATAATCATATTGTTGACTCTTGTTTCGTTTGTGTCGTCTGTTATGGCTCAAACATCTGATATGGGCAGTGTGCGTCAGCAGAAGAAGCAAAAGCAAGAGGAAATTAAACGCACTTCGTCGCAAATAGATAATACTAAGCAGGAAATAAACCGACAGTTGAACAATTTGCGCTCGGTAGAGACTGACATAACTCAACAAGAGCGGTTGATTAAATCGCTTGCCGGGCAGCTCGACAGTATTAATACTCAGATTGGCATAGTCAATGATTCGATTGATGCCATCAACAAGAAACTTGATGAGTTACGCCGCTCTTATGCTGTTGCAGTAAGGAAAATGCACAGTCATTCATCATCATTTGACAGACTGATGTTTATTTTTTCGGCCAATTCTTTTCATGAGGCTTATCGGCGTATGCGATATATGGGGCAGTTCAAGAAATGGCGTGAACGTAATGTCAGCGCTATAAACGAGCAACTGAAGTTGCTTGAGAATGAAAAGAGCCGTCTTGAAAAACTAAAAGAACAGAAAACAAAAAATATTACGGCGCAGCAACGGGCAAAACTCGATCTTGAAGGACAGAAAAAAAAGCAAAATAATGTGATAGCAGGTTTGCGCAAGCAGGATAAGCAGCTGCGGGCCGCGCTTGCCGAGCAACAACGACAGGCTGATGCTTTGGATAAGGAACTCGACCGCCTCATTGCTGAAGAACAGCGGCGTATAGCCGAGGAAGAAAGTCGCCGAGCCGAAGAGGAGAGAAAACGACGTGAGGCAGAAGAACGTGCTGCGGTTGAGGCTCAACAGCGGCAGGAAGAAGTGTCAAAGTCGGAGGATGTGAGGAAGGACGAAAAAACGGAAACTGTGGGCAAGGAAGAGAAAAAAACTGAGTTATCCGATAGCGGGAAAGCTCCTATCCTGCCGCCGGCAGAACGAACATTCAAGGGATCGTTCGAAAGCAACAAGGGACAATTGTTATTTCCTGTTACGGGGAAATACAAGATTGTAAGTACTTTTGGGCAACATCAGCATCCCGAATTGAAGTATGTGAAAGTTAACAATAATGGTATTGACATTGAAGCAGAACCCGGTGCTGTTGCCCGAGCCATATTCGATGGTCGGGTATCGGCTGTGTTCCCGCAAGACGGTTACCACACGGTGGTGATGGTGCGGCATGGTAAATATTTGTCGATATATGTCAATTTAAGTGAGATATATATTCACAAGGGTGAAGAAGTGAAGGCCAATCAGGCTATTGGAAAGGTATTTTCCGACCCGAACGACAATGGCCGTACTATTTTGCACTTTGAAGTGCGCAAGGAAAAGGAAAAATTAGACCCTCAGAAATGGGTGAAGTGATTTGATGTTTTTATAAATGGCAGCGGGTGGTGATACAGTATCTCGACGAATTGTCAAGGCGATGAGTGTCTTTGGCGGTGTTCAGGTTGTCACCATACTATGTGGCATAATTCGCACAAAACTTGTTGCTGTATGGATAGGACCTGCCGGTATAGGACTGTTCGGGCTTTACAATGCCGCCGTTGACATGATAAACAGCATTGCCAATCTTGGAATTCGCAGCAGCAGTGTTCGTGACATTTCCATAGAGACCGAACGTGGTAATCGACAGAATATTGCCGAAATAATTTCCGTAGTGAAGCGGTGGACATGGGTGCTTGGTATGGGTGCCGCATTTTTCACGCTTGTCGCGTCTCCGTTGTTAAGCAGGTGGACATTTGGCGACACAGAGCATTCGTTAGGTTTTGTGGTATTGTCTGTGACAGTGATGTTTAGTGCAGTTACAAATTGTGAACAGTCGATATTGCAGGGAACACGGCGTTTGCGCAGATTGGCTAAAATAGGTGTGTGTGGTGCTGTTTCCGGGCTTGTGGTTTCTGTCCCGTTGTTTTATTTCTTACGGGAACACAGCATTGTACCATCGATTGTTGCTTATTCGGCGGCTGTGGCATTTTTTTCTTGGAAGTTTCGGAATGATGAATATCGGGATGTTAAGGTGTCGCTTTCTTATCGAGATGTGGCCGTTCGCGGGGCAGGTTTTGTCAAGTTGGGCTTTTTTATGACTCTTGGCACTTTCTTGTCGTTACTCAGTTCTTATATATTCATTGCCTATCTTAACCATGCAGCCGGTACCGGAATGGTGGGATATTATCAGGCGGGGCATACGCTTGTTTGCCGCTATTCGGCTCTCATATTTACATCCATCGGTACGGAATATTATCCGCGCTTGGCAAGAGTATGCCATAGCCGTATGCGTACAGGGCTGTATGTGAGTCAGGAAATCAATATCGCTTTGACTGTGCTTGTGCCGGTTATATCGCTGTTTTTACTGTTCAGGGAGCTTGTGGTGAGTTTGCTCTATTCCTCCGATTTCCATGTCATCCTGCCATTCATTTCCATTGCCGGTATTGGTGTCATATTTCAAGGCATATCATGGTGCATGGCGTTTGTGATAATTGCCAAAGGGAAGGGGAAAACGTATATTGTTACCGAGTGTATGAGTACTGTGCTTGGGTTGATATTGAATATTGTGTTTTATAATAGGGCAGGGCTTGTCGGGCTTGGTTGGGCTTATGTTGTGTGGTACATCTCTTATACCGTAATTGTCGGAGTCGTTTATTTTCGCAATTTTGGACTTACGATGCACACGACTACACTTTGGGTGTCGGTATATGCTTTGCTTGCCACAGTGGCTGTGTTATTGGCAGTGCATCATGGCTTATGTTGGGTGGCTGTCATTGTTTCAGTTATGGTTGTTGCGATAGCTGTTGTTTCCCTTCGCCGGCAACTTGCCATCAAAAAGAAGTCATAGTATCCATAGGATGTGTACTTTTGCTGTGGAGCCTGTTTCTTCTACTTCTTTATGTGGGAGTGATTTTAATTTTTTTGAGAGTTGGCAGAAATGTGTTATATTTGTGATGTCATTGGCAGATAAAATTACTGCTAATAATATGAGTTTGTCATTAGGAATGAGTGTATTTTCTATATTTCTATAGAAGTATAATAAATCATAAAAAGGCGTATAGTTACATTCAATTTGTCGCTGAGCTTTGACATCTTATGCACATTAACGAATTCAACTTGAGTTTAGTCACATTAAAATAAATTGGAAATAACAATCAACAAACAAAAAAATCATTTTATGAAACTGAAACTTTACACTTGCTTCGCTGCGGCGTTCGTGGCTTTTGGCGTGTGCGCCCAACAAAAGCCCGTGGCTACGGTCAATGTGTTGCCCAATGAAATTTCCGTACCGTTATACTATTTGTCGGAAAACGGTAAATGGGCGGCGGGTGAATTTTATGGCATAGCATCGCGCATTAACCTCGAAACTTATGAATATGAAGAATACTACGAGGACGCTTATCCCGGAACAGCAGCGTTGGCCATATCTAATGACGGTTTGGTTGCAGGGCGTTTCGGCTCTGACATTGCTGCGCCGGCGGCATTGTGGCGAATTAATTCTACTGAATGGGAAGTTCTTCCGGTGCCGGAAGGTTGTGGACAATATGACTATTGTGTACAGGGGATGACAAGCGATGAAAAATACCTTGTTGGGTATGGTTATACATCGGGAATGTATGTCCCGGTTATTTGGACGCTGCAAGATGATGGCTCATACGAAGCAGGGCTGTTGCCTTATCCCGATGCCGACATTTGGGGATCTACACCCCAGATGGTTATATGCCAAGGCATCAGCGATGATGCTCAAGTGGTGTATGGACGCATTGTCGATTATACCGGTTTTGTATATTTGGCTATAGTTTGGAAAAAGGATTCGAGTACCGGCTCATGGAATTATGAAACATTGGGAGAAGATTATGTTATAATAGGCGACAGCAACCCCGGTCCGCAGCCCGAAGAATCGGATTATGTGACAGCTGACCCCGATGAAGACATGGATGGATGGTTCGACCAAATGGAATCGTATAGCGAGGCTCTTAGCGAATGGTGGGATTTGGCTGGCGAATATGCACGGCTTGCCACTTCATCATCGCTCCGGTTATCAACAAGCCAAGAAGGGATCAGTTCTAATGGACGTTATTTGTGTGTGAATATTCCGGATGAACCCAGAGTTTATGATCTTAGTGACGGCTCCTATGTTTCATATCCTGCATCTGTAGGTGGGGCGACTTCGGTAAGCAATGACGGTATAATCCTATTTGCCTACGGTATGCTCGGATCGTACACAGCATACATAGCTACTGAAGGTGTAACTGAACCTGTGCTGTTGTCTGATTGGCTCAGTGAAAACTATGAAATAGAATATGTTGACGGTAGCAGTACTTTGGGAAGTGGCATAGGTGCATGTAAAATCTCAAGCGATGGTGAAACAATCGTGGGATGGACATCCGCCGACATGATGAATGCAACGAATACGGTAATAAAGCTCGGTAGCGGTGCAAGTGGAATTGTAAATAATCAATTGGAAACAATCACTGTTGTTGGCAACATATTGCAAATAACCGGAACTACTAAATGTAATGTAAACATATACGATATTTCGGGAATATTGCTCGCTTCGTTAAGTACTGACAGAAGCATCGACCTGTCAAACTATGCGAATGGCTTAGTGATAGTAACAGCAAAGACAAATAATCAAAACAAGGCTTTTAAAGTCATAATCGACTAAAGCAGTGCCTAATACACTCAAAGGGCGGCACCTGATGTAAGATTCATGGTGCTGCCCTTTTATTTGCATGAAGATTCGATATTGAAAAAATAGAAAAAAAGAGATACGGATATTTGCACAACTCAAAATTTCGTTTTAACTTTGCACTCGCAAAACAGCAATAAAGGTGCCATAGCTCAGTTGGTAGAGCAAAGGACTGAAAATCCTTGTGTCCCCGGTTCGATTCCTGGTGGCACCACACAAGAAACTCTGAAATATTTGATTATCAAGTGTTTTAGGTTTTTTCTTTTTAGCGCAAATTTCAAAGTTACCTATGAACATTGTTGCTAAATCCTTATAAATCCGCTTGAACAGCCTTGATTAAACACTATTAAATACCAACATTTAATCTTCAATCAAATTAAAGTGCAGATAAATTCCCATTCCCGGCATAACTTTTTCTGATGATGCCCACTTCTTCCTATTGTCTGTATCGTCACTACTTCAAGCAACTATTCTCTCGCCCCATTTTCACAGTCATGCAATTTCATAATATCAAATGACACAATGACATTTTGACCTTATTGAACTTTTGACCCATTTGTGCAATCTTTATTGTTCTTTACTCCCGTTATCCAGAATATCTCTCTATCCTTGTTCCGACAACTTTCAAAACCACGTAAGCCAGTTTTAAGAAACTCCTCGGTGTATTACATCCCGGTCTGTAGCAAATTCAGTATAAGCAACCAATATTCTACATTTGTCAAAGTATAATAACCTTGATATGTCAAACCAAAGTTTATGATTACAGAGAAAATGAGCACCTCGGTTAATGTCACCTTTGTTCCTACCCGATAAACCAGCCTATAAGCAGCCTTTCAGATATGATTCAGGTGTACAGAATTTGTCAGGCAAGTTGTACTTTTGTCACCACAAAATTCGTTTTGCGGTTTCAAAAGTGACTTGCCGACTGCCGGAGTAGCGGAGCGACAAATCGCTGTTTCGCTTTGCGAAAAAGTTCGCTCTTTGGAGAACAAACCATTTTAAACTATTCGTAGCATCATGATACGAGGTTACTATGGTTACAAAATATTTCAGTTAAAGCAACTTTGATATATAAGTCTTTCGCACTTACTTAACAAAGACTCATCATCTCTAATGATACCCATAAATTATTATCAGAACCAAAGACCTAAATTTTTTATACCTACATTTTACAGTTTCCAAAACTTCAAGTCCAAGTGCTTCTTCGCCTTCCAAAACATCAATAACCTTGTCAGCCAACCAAAGGACAAGCATCTTATTAACATCAACACCGAAATACTCTGCCAACTTTATGACTTGACTCCTTTTAACCTTTTTTACTGAATATGAAAGTATCTATTTCCCCTACCTACGCAGATTTTTCGCGCACCTTTTCGTCTTTTTGTGCCACTAAAATAACAGAAACAAACAGTTCATGATATAATGCAGAAATTTATTTGCTGATTTCAAGAGAAATGGCTACCTTTGTGTAAGGTAAAAACGAAAAAGGAAGTACGACAACGAAACAGAAATAGTTCTACACATATTGCAAAACTTGTACTGACGGATTATTAGACCTGGTTGAATCTGGTAAATTCGTAAATTACGAATATAATACACTGTAAATGAGGGATTTGCTAAAGTTAATCTATTTATAAGGAACAAAACGGGAACGAAAATATCTT
>CAYNBZ010000034.1:0-24669 GCA_964395975.1 uncultured Muribaculaceae bacterium
ACTATACGGTATCAAATAAAAGATAAAATCTGATATATAAACTGATTATCAGATTGGTATATAATTATTTTCGGTTCAAATGTGGAAAATGCAACATGTATAAATAATATTTCTACAGACCAAAATATTTATAAGCCTATTAGCTTATTATAATGCGTTATAAGTCCTAACCCTTATTCTCAACTTATATTCTGACTATCCTATTTTGAAAATATGCCACTTTATGATAGGACAGTGATGAAAAGCGAGATAAAAGGTGATACTAAAATGATACTGAATTACATACAATCCATTAAATTATAGTCGTATAATACAAAATATCAATGTATTATAAAATTATATTATATATATTGTTGCCCATATTTTAAGTTTAGTAACTCAACTACTATTCTTTTAACTTAACCTTAATTCCAAGATTAAGAACTTTCGAAACCGTTTCAATAAAATCTTTTTTCTTCGGATTATTGCTATGAGTAATTAGTAACCATCCGCCTCCTAATGCTTTCTGACTTTTACCGTATTTCGCATCCCTGCGATTTGAAATCACAGGCACTTTGTTGAATTTAAGATTATAATCTTCCACAACTTTACGAACTTCGGGCACTCCTATCTTTTTAACCACTTCCTCAAGGGTCTTCGCAGCAGTTTTCTCTGCTATAACCGTTCCATCCGGGAAAGTTACTGTCATATAACGAGTCGGTTCCCTTTCTATCTTTTTGTCAGAATGAGAAGTATGGCTACGATGGGTTACCTCCGGATCAAGTACCATTTCTTTAGCATCCTTCAGTTCAGCCGTAAAGTTGCGTTTACGGCTGAGATGAACGCTCAAAGGCTGCCCTGGAACATAATCCACCACCAATACCAGCTCACGTTTCACCGGCTGTAGAGCGGGTTCTATGGTTTTGCTCAAAACAGGAAGAATCTCTTTCTTAATAATATCCTCCTCAAGTTCGCTTGCCTGCTTTTCGAGGTCTTCAGTTACCGGTAGCCCTTCTTTGCGAAGAGTTTCCATGGCTTCGTATAGTCTACTTATACGTGACATGACAATTACTTAGTTATCGTTTTTGATATTTGATAAAAACACGGGTATTTAGATTTGCAATCAGTCGATCAACAAATTTCATATACACCATTCATTATGCTATGCAAACATAATGTTTTTCATGCATAATATAAAATTATGAACTATGTTTTTGTTCAAATAGAACAATTTACAACTTGCGGATTGGGAACGTACTCTCTAAGTGTTGTAGTGCCTAAGAGTAGTGGGATAGGCTGAATCGTAATAAATTCTGTAAGTGATTGATGGAACTCAATGATAAGCATATAATTGCAATAAGCGTGACGAAACGATTTAACAATATTTGTTGTGCGTAATTTCCTAAAAAATGTGATTTTATTTCCGAAATCACTAACTTTGCAACAAAACATGTGAACCGTTGAAAAAAGCGGAGTAAGAATATTTCGATTTTTCAGTGTATAATTAATTGAAGTAAGCATAAACCTATGATGAAATACGTCGGAGCCCATGTAAGTGTAGAAGGAGGTGTAAATAACGCACCTGTCAATGCGCATAGCATTGGTGCAAAGAGTTTTGCGCTATTTACGCGTAATCCTTCTCGATGGAAATCAGCTCCATTGAAGCCGCAAGTTGTTGACCGTTTCAAGCAGAATTGTGAAGAATTGGGCTTCACGCCAAATCTTATTCTGCCACATGATAGTTACCTCATTAATTTAGGGCATCCCGATGATGAAAAACTACAAATTTCACGAGAGGCATTCCTCGATGAATTCAGGAGATGCGAAACACTGGGATTGAAATTGCTAAATTTTCATCCGGGTAGTCATTTAAACGGTTTGGAACTCGATGCCTGCCTTGACCGTATTGCAGAATCAATCAACTTGACATTGGAACAAACGTCAGGGGTAACTGCGGTAATAGAAAACACAGCAGGACAAGGCACCAATGTGGGGGCGAAATTTGAGCACCTTGCCCATATCATTGAAAAAGTTGAAGACAAAACAAGGATAGGTGTGTGCATTGATACATGCCATGCCTTTGCAGCGGGATATGACTTTTTGTCGCAGGACACATACGAGAGGGTATGGAACGAATTTGACAGAATAGTAGGTTTTTCATACCTACGGGCAATGCACTTAAATGACACAAAGAAAGGGCTCGGATCGCATGTCGACCGCCATGAGTCGATTGAGAAAGGTTTAATAGGAGCCGATTTCTTTAAGATGTTAATGAAAGATGACCGTTTTAATGGTATTCCGCTCATTCTTGAAACTCCCAATATGGATTTGTGGCCTGAAGAGATAAAATGGCTTAATGAACAAATGTAAATTAACAACAACCTAAAAAAATACACAATACACTTATTTGTATGAAAACGTTACCAAACCTGAGCTTTTGGAAACTATGGAATATTAGTTTCGGTTTTTTTGGCGTGCAGATTGCATATGCCTTACAAAGCGCAAATATAAGTCGCATATTTTCTACACTTGGGGCAGACCCTCACAACTTAAGCTATTTTTGGATATTGCCGCCACTCATGGGAATAATCGTCCAACCGATAATAGGCGTGTTAAGTGATAAGACATGGTGTAGATTCGGGCGAAGGATTCCGTATTTGTTTATCGGGGCTTTAGTTGCCGTTATCGTAATGTGCCTGTTGCCCAATGCCGGCAGTTTTGGAATGTCGGTTTCTGTTGCGATGATATTCGGACTGTTCTCGCTTATGTTCCTTGATACATCAATCAACGTTGCCATGCAGCCGTTCAAAATGATGGTAGGGGACATGGTTAACGAAAAACAGAAGGGATTGGCTTATTCGATACAAAGCTTTTTGTGTAATGCAGGAAGCCTTGTGGGATACTTGTTCCCGTTTATTTTTACATGGATTGGTATAAGCAACATAGCCGAAAAGGGAACGATACCTGACTCTGTAATATATTCTTTTTATATCGGTGCGATTATATTGATATTATGTGTGATTTATACTACGGTAAAAATCAAAGAAATTCCACCAAAGGAATATGCGGAATATCATGGTATAACACAGGAAAGCAAATCGGAAAAGACGAATATATTCAAGCTCCTTATAAAAGCTCCGAAAGCATTCTGGACTGTCGGGCTCGTACAATTTTTCTGTTGGGCAGCTTTTATGTTTATGTGGACGTACACCGCCGGAAGTATTGCAGGCAATGTGTTCAATGCTCCTGAAAACGTTGATCATTTACTCGACACCGGATCTCCTGAATATCAGGCGGCAGGTAACTGGGTTGGGGTTTTATTTGCCGTACAGGCCATTGGCTCTGTTGTGTGGGCAGCAATGATACCATTGTTCAAAAACAGGAAATTTGCTTATGCTTTGAGCTTGCTGCTTGGCGGTATAGGATTTGTTTCGGTTTATTTCATCCACGACCAATATTTATTGTTTGTGTCGTTCCTGTTGATTGGCTGCGCATGGGCTG
This sequence comes from uncultured Muribaculaceae bacterium, assembly GCA_964395975.1. Classification (GTDB taxonomy): domain Bacteria; phylum Bacteroidota; class Bacteroidia; order Bacteroidales; family Muribaculaceae; genus Avimuribaculum. Next base: position 3,481 of record CAYNBZ010000034.1, read on the forward strand.
CAATGTTGGCGTTACCATTCACAATACTTACAAATGCATTGTCGGGAGGACACATGGGAACGTATCTCGGGCTGTTTAATGGTACAATTTGTGTTCCACAAATTGTGGCAGCAATAGCAGGAGGGTGGATATTAAGGATATTTACCATCGAAGGCTCGGTGCCGCCCGAAGTAAACATGTTGGTAGTGGCCGGAGTATTGTTGATAATCGGTGCATTCTGCGTGTCGATTATTAAAGAAACTTCAGGTAGCAGCCGGATTGCAAAACAGGAATAGAATTTCTTATAAAACAAGAAAGCCTCAGATTTTGTCTGAGGCTTTTTTGTTGTCATTATTTATACGGGACAAATGATTCAAAACTGTTATCGGAATAGAAAACCATGACATTTACGATGCGTTTGTTTGCCGATGTGGTATCGGCATGACGTTCTATTTTTTCCACGTTTTTAGCTATTGCTTCTAATGTTTGAGACAAACTGCTGCTTTCTTCTTTTCCCTTTTCATTATATTCAAGGCTGTTTTCTTCGGTACATTCAGAATCATCATTAAAGACTATGCGTCCATTATTGCTGTTTCCCTTTGTGCCATCAGAAGCATGTTGTTCGGCAAACAGTTCTTGATTTGTAGTGTCATCCTGCGGCTGTTTATTTAAGCTTTCCATTGGAGACAATAACATTGGCTCTTCACCAAACATTAACCACATTATAGACAGGTTGGGATATGCCGAATGTATTTTTGATATTACTTCATCACTGACCTTTTTATTCCTGCCATTAAGCAGTTGGGAAACTGTAGGTCGGGGAATATCGCATTTATCCGCAAATTGTGAATTAGGAATTTGATATTCACTTAAAAACCGTTTGATTCGGGTCACTATATCCATTAGTTTACAAAATCAAATTTTACTATTGCAAATATATTCATTTCGATTGAGATATGCAAATATAGAACTTTTGTCGGTAATTTACAAACGTAAATTAGTGAATTTGCAAAGTCAAAACCGAAAGAACGAGAGCTTTACAAAATATAAACCTATGCAATAGATAAATATGTGTATTGTGGTGTAAAGCAGTAAGATATAATCTAAAGTTAAAGTTGTGTATCACATATTTTATGGTTTACTACTGAATCTATATTTCTGCTTAAAATTTAGTTTGTAATTACCTTATTATAGGTATAATATTTGTAATCATAATAAATCAAAACATGTAAGAGTTTGTAAAATTTGGCAGTATGTTTGACTTTGTTAATCGTGTTTTGATTAGTAAATAGAGGTTGTTTAGAGCTTGCGACGGTGTTGGTTGGTTTGATTATGTAAATTGGCAGGTATTCCCTTTCTTGGGACGTGTTTGCGAAAGTAAATAAAAAGAGCAAATTGGCGTGGTAAAATTACCATTGAGTGCCGTCTATTGTCTTGACTGTTTATATATGTGTTTGGTTGAAGTCATGCTGACGGGTTCTCTACAAATGATATCAAATAGATGTTCGAAACAAAGAAACTTTAGCAAATTGTGCTATTACTGAGCAATTATTGATTACTTTTGTAGCTTGTAAAGAGAAATGCATAATTAATGACAATAATAATTAAACACTAATGACATCAACAACAATTAATCAAAAGCCGACATTACGCGATTCGGCGGCAATGCGATGGATAGTATTACTGTTTCTTGCATTTGCAATGTTTTGTTCCTACATCTTTATGGACATTTTATCCCCCATTAAAGATTTGATGCAATCGACTCGTGGTTGGGATTCAACTGCATTCGGTACTATGCAGGGGTCTGAAACATTCTTGAACGTATTTGTTTTTTTCTTAATATTTGCCGGTATCATACTCGACAAAATGGGTGTACGCTTTACTGCTGTATTGTCGGGGGCTGTGATGTTGGTCGGTGCAACCATTAACTGGTATGCTGTAACCGAAACATTCCAAGGTACAGCTTTGGAGCAATGGTTTACCGATAACCTGAATTACATTCCCGGTTTTGAAGAACTCGGTATATCTCCATTTTATAAGGGTATGCCGGCTTCGGCAAAGTTTTCGGCCGTGGGGTTCATGATCTTCGGTTGCGGCGTGGAAATGGCAGGTATAACAGTTTCGCGAGGTATCGTTAAATGGTTTAAAGGTAGAGAGATGGCTCTTGCAATGGGGTCGGAAATGGCACTTGCCCGCCTTGGAGTGGCAACATGCATGATTTTCTCACCAATGTTTGCCCGCCTTGGTGGCAACATCGATGTATCACGGTCGGTAGCTTTTGGAGTGGTGCTTCTGATGATTGCAATGATAATGTTTATAGTATATTTTTTCATGGATAAAAAACTCGATGCACAAACAGGCGAAGCCGAAGAGAAAGACGACCCATTCAAAGTGAGCGATATCGGTTCCATTTTGTGCAGCAGTGGTTTTTGGCTCGTGGCATTATTGTGTGTTTTGTATTATTCGGCAATATTCCCGTTTCAAAAGTATGCTGTGAATATGCTACAATGCAATCTTGTGTTTAAAGAAGTTCCATCCGATTCGTTTTGGGCAACCAACACAGTCACGGTCATACAATACTGCATCATGCTTGTAGTGGCAGCAACTTCTTTTGCCAGCAACTTTACGAAAAAAGCCAATTTACGATATGGTTTGTTAGGAATCGCAGTGGTTGCATTGGTTGCATTCTGCTATATGGGATATATGCGCCAAAGTGCAGAAACAGTGTTTGCGGTATTTCCATTATTGGCTGTGGGCATTACTCCGATTCTCGGTAATTATGTCGATCATAAGGGCAAGGCGGCAACAATGCTCGTATTGGGTTCATTATTGCTAATTTTCTGCCACTTGACGTTTGCCTTTATTTTGCCATTGTTCAGTGATAATGCTGTCGGTGGAGTAATTGTTGCATATATTACCATTCTTGTACTTGGAGCCAGTTTTTCACTTGTCCCTGCCTCGTTATGGCCAAGTGTGCCAAAACTTGTCGATGCAAAAATCATAGGGAGTGCTTATGCACTGATTTTCTGGATACAAAACATAGGCTTGTGGTTATTCCCGTTGTTAATCGGAAAAGTACTCGATAAGACCAATCCTCAACTTGTAACCGACCTTGCCAACGGTGTAATAACAGCCGAAGAAGCTGCGGTTTCATACAATTATACCGCACCTCTCGTCATGCTCGCTTGTCTTGGAGTGGCGGCATTGATACTTGGTCTTGTATTGAAAGTCGTTGACAAGAAAAAAGGTTTGGGACTTGAAGAACCGAATGTCAAGGGATAGTATAGAGCCACATGGGCGATTTATTGCACTATCAAATTAAAAGTTGTATCGGACTTACGCAATTGTAGATTAGACATAAATCCCGAAACAGGTATTGCAAAAAAAGTCAGCCGCCTGATCCTTATCGATTAGGCGGCTGATATTGTTTTAAGACAGTAGAGCCTTTATTGCAGGCTCTTTTTTGTCGGTTTTAAATGCCAAGGTCTTTGGAAACCTGTTCGATTTTCTTTTCAGCACGATTGTTAGTATCATCATAGTCGGCAGCCGAAGCAAGTGTGTCATGGACTTCAATGTAGAACTTTATTTTTGGCTCCGTACCTGATGGGCGAACCGAAACTTTTGTCCCATCCTCGGTATAGAATTGTAATACATTGGAAGTTACAGGCATCACAAGTTTTGTAATATTGCCGGTTTTTACATCTTTTTCTTCAAGCGAATTGTAATCCTTGATTATTGTTATTGGAGATCCGGCCAATGTTTTGGGTGGATTTGTGCGGAAATTCTTCATGATTGCCACTATCTCATCGGCACCTGTTTTGCCCGGACGCACAAGAGAGACACCTTTCTCTTTTGAGTAGCCATAGGTCATATATATGTCAATGAGCATTTCATTCATGTCCATGCCTTTGTCCTTTGCCCAAGCTGCTATCTCAGCCATAAGGGATATTGCCGAAACCGAGTCCTTGTCGCGTACAAAATCTTCTGCAAGGAAGCCGTAGCTTTCTTCGCCACCACCGAGATAATGTTTTTTACCCTCATTTTCTTTCATTACCGATGCAATCCACTTGAAACCGGTGAAAACATCGTAAAGTTCCATCCCTTGTTTGTTGGCAATCGACTTTATGGTGTCGGTGGTAACGATGGTTTTTACTATGTATTCATTACCGGTTAGGCGACCAAGTTCCTTGTTGCGTGCAATAAGATAGTAGAGATATATCATTACTATCTGGTTGCCATTGAGCAATGCATATTCGCCCTTGGTGTTTTTGATTACTACGCCCACACGGTCGGCATCGGGATCTGAAGCCATTACGATGTCGGCATTGACTTCTTTGGCTTTTTCGATAGCCATTGCCATAGCCGATGCATTTTCGGGATTTGGGGAGTCGACGGTCGGGAAATCACCGCTTTGAACGTCTTGTTCGGGGACATGGATAATATTAGTAAATCCCCAATTGGCAAGTGAACGTGGAATAAGGAATTTACCCGTGCCGTGTATCGGAGTGTACACGATTTTCAAATCGTGTTGACGTGCAATTACATCAGGGCTTAGCGACAATGTTTTGATTTGGTCGATATATTGTGCATCGATATTTTCACCGATTATTTCAATGAGGTCGTCATTGCCGCTAAATTTTATTTGGTCGATATTGGTAACTTGGTTTACATATTTGATGATGTTTGTGTCGTGCGGCGCAACTATTTGTGCTCCATCATCCCAGTAAGCTTTGTAACCATTATATTCCTTGGGATTGTGTGAGGCGGTGATGATAACACCGCTTTGGCAACCAAGCAGCCTTATAGCAAATGAGGTTTCGGGCGTGGGGCGTGGGGCATCGAAAAGGTACACTTTTATACCGTTGGCCGAGAATATGTCGGCTACTATTTTTGCAAATTTAGTACTGTTGTTGCGGACATCGCAGCCGACAACAACTTTAATCTGGTCAAGGTCGGCAAATGCGTCTTTTAGATAATTTGCCAATCCCTGTGTAGCCAATCCCACCGTATATATGTTCATTCGGTTAGAGCCGGCACCCATTGTTCCGCGTAAACCACCCGTACCAAATTCAAGATTTTTATAAAACGAATCGATAAGTTCGGTTTTGTCAGGGTTGTCAAGCATACGTTGCACTTCTGCTTGGGTTTCTTTGTCATAACCATCGGTAAGCCATGTCTTGGCTTTTTCGATTACTGATTGTAACAATTGATTATCTTCCATGATTTTAAATTGATGTTATGTTGTATATTTATTTTGTACGTTATCGAAACAAAAATAGGAAATTTTCGATAAGAAGCCAAATCTATTTTGTCGTTTCCTGCATTGGTGCAAATAGTTTGAACATCTAACAATTGAAAAAGTGGGTAAAAACTTTAATCATATTGATATGGTCGGTAGTAGAGCCTGTTTCACACACCGAGTGCATGGCCCATAGCGGGTTGCCGACATCGACACCTTCTATGGCAATTTGCGACGTAAGTATGTTTCCGAGTGTAGATCCACCTGCAACATCCGAATGATTTACGAAATATTGATAGGGGGAGCCGGCTTCCTCGCATAATGAGCGGAATATTGCCGAAGAATGTGCATCGGTCATATATTTGCAGTTGGCATTGATTTTTATGACCGGTCCACCACCGATAGCAGGATGATTGGTCGGGTCGAATTTTTCGGGATAATTTGGATGGAAGGCATGGGCATTATCAGCCGAAATCATGAATGACTTCTCTATGCCGCGCAAAAAATCATCGTGCGTGCCTCCTTGGGCTGTGTTAATGCGTTCTATGATATTTGTTAATACCGGTGATGCTGCGCCTTGTTTTGTGCCGCTACCAGTTTCTTCGTTGTCGAATATGGCTGCGATATGTGTCGTGTTTGTGCCACCGCCTTCGATGATTGCGGTTATGGCAGCATGTACCATGCTTAGATCATCGATGCGTCCCGAGCATATATATTCCTCATTAAGCCCTGTGAGAGTGGCACGGTGTGTATCGTAGAGCAGTAAGTCAAAGTCGAGTATTTCATTTGTGCCGACATTGAGTTCTGCGGCTACAATGCCAAGCAGCAAATTGTCTTTTTCGGCCATGTCGGATATATTGCCAAGTATGGGTAACATGTCTTTTTGCTTCGACAGATGATTGCCGTCATTCACGTTGCGGTTGAAATGAATCGGCAGGTGTGGAATAACCATTATAGGACGGTCGATTTTAATAAGCCTTGTTATGGGCATGAGCGAGTCGTTACCGCGCAATATTACACGTCCCGCCACAGATAAAGGTCGGTCAAACCACGTGTAAAGTATAGGTCCGCCATAGACTTCGGTATTTAATTTTACAATTCCATTTTCCGAAACTATGGGAGCTTGCGGCTTAATGCGGAAACATGGAGAGTCGCTATGGGCGGCAATGATTCTTACCCCAACATCGCCAATAGATGATTCGCCAATAGTAAATGCAAATAATGCCGAATCATTCTTGGTCGTAAAATATTTGCCACGTTTGGCAATCTGCCACCTGTCGCGCATGGATAGTTCTGTAAAACCTGCGGTTACAAGCATCTTCTTGATAGAATCGACCGCAAGAAAATTACAAGGACTGTCGTCGAGAAAGTTAAGAAGAGAACTGATATGCCTGTCCATGATTTCTAATTTTTATAATATAACGAGTGAATTGCTCTCAATACGTTACACACGGTTTGTCCCCAATAAGTATCAAAATCGGCCTTGATGGCGGTTGTGGCTTCGATGATGGTGTCGTTTGTGGCATCTTTTACAGTTGCCACAAAATTATAAAGCGGTTGGTATATGTCGGCGAGGTTTTCGCTGATGCTTGTACTGATGGGTGTATCGGAATATTTCATGTCGTCCATGAATACTTCGAGATATATATCATCTTCCCCAATCATTCTACTTATATTGTCACGCACCATGTTGTAGTCATTTTCTTCAAGATAGCTGTCGAGGAACGTGTTGTTTTCCTCATCGGGTTTTATATCCGATGCCGATATGTAAAGTCTTGGTAACAGCTTGAGTATTGCTGCCATGAACATATTGCGATCGTCATATTCGAAAACATTCTCGAGCGTGTGGCAATATTCATTGGCGAGAGCAATGAATGCAAGCGTATTTGGACTTAAATTGTTTTCTTCAGACATTGTTTTTTGTATATAAGTTGTGTTTTAAAATATATTTGTAAACATCATCGGGCAGATAATAGTTCAAGTTTTCATTATTGAATAACTTTTCGCGAATCACCGTTGATGAAATTTCTATGATTGGGGAATCAAGAGCCTTGATGTTGTGCTTTGGATTGTCTGGAATTGAAATCGTATATCCACGTCGTGGATATACGTACACACCGTATTTGGAAAGAATCTCATCGTGATTTTTCCAACGGTCGAATATCGACCAGTTATCTGCGCCAATGACAAGAACGAACTCGTCATTGGGAAACTTTTCAGACAGGGCATTTAAAGTATTTATTGTATAGGATGGCTTCGGAAGGGAAAATTCAAATCCTGATGTAATTGCCTTGTCGAAACGACTTGCCACCATCTCGGTCATACGCAAGCGGTGAAAGTCATAAGACCGGTCGTAACCGTTTTTCATTGGATTTTGTGGAGATACCATCAGCCATACGGCATCAAAATCGGTATCATTGGTCAGATAATTGACCAATAAAGCGTGTCCCGTGTGAATAGGATTAAAGGAGCCTCCGAAAATGCCTATTTTCATAGAAATTAGTCGTTGTTAATGAATTCCTTTATAAGATATTCAGTTTCTTTGATTGCCGTATCAAGTTTGTCATTGACAACAATTTTGTCGAATTTATCGGATTGTGCTATTTCAAATTCGGCTTTTTCAACTCGTTGTTCAATAGCTTCGGGCGAGTCTGTTCCTCTGGCATTCAGCCGTTGGCGCAAAGTTTCTACACTTGGAGGTTTGATAAAAACCGACAGAGCTTCGTTGCCGAATTTGTGCTTTACATTAATGCCCCCCATCACATCTATGTCTAATATGACATTGCAACCCTTGTTCCTGATGCGGTCGATTTCGTTGCGAGGTGTGCCGTAAAATCGTCCCGGATACACCTCTTCATACTCGATGAGCCGGTCGGTAGCGATGGCATCCTTGAACTCATCAACTGTCATGAAATAATAATTGACACCATTTGTTTCTCCCCGACGCGGTTCCCGTGTTGTGGCCGAAATTGAAAATTCAAGTTTCAAATCGGGATTTTTTATTATCTCATTTATTATGGTCGATTTTCCACAACCCGATGGTGCTGATATGATGATTAGCTTGCCTTTTTTCATTAGTAAATTTTACATAACGTTTAATACCTGTTCTTTGATTTGCTCAAGTTCATCTTTCATTTTAACCACAATGATTTGCATTTCGGCATGATTTGACTTTGAGCCGAGCGTGTTGATTTCCCGTCCCATTTCTTGGTTTATGAATCCGAGTTTTTTACCTTGGCCATGTCCGTTATCAAGTGTGTCGATAAAATAGTCGAGATGATTTTGCAAACGTAATTTCTCTTCGCTTATGTCAAGTTTCTCGATATAAAATATCATTTCTTGCTCAAATCTGTTATGGTCGTATTCCACGTTATCAAGCTTATTGAGCGAGTCAAGTATGCGAGCTTTTATCTTTGCGATGCGGTCGGCCTCAAGTGGTGCTATTTCTCCGAGTAAAGAACGTATATTGTCGATTTTTTGTTTGAAAAACGAGTAAAGACGATTGCCTTCCTGCGTGCGGAATTCATTGAGCGCATCGACGGCTTTTGTTGTGACTTGCTTCAGAGCCTCTATTTCCTCATTCTCGATTTCGTTGCTCGATGCATCCGTTTTTATGACATCGGGCAGGCGCATAAGAGTAACATACCAATCTTGTGGCTCGGGTATCCCGAGAATTTCCGACAGCTCCTGCAGTTGCTGTTTATAGGCTTTCAGTGCCGGCAAATTGAGAACCGACTTTGGCGTGTCATCGTTTTCTTCGGTATATATGTATAGATCTACTTTGCCGCGTTCCAATGACTTGATAATCATGTTTCGCAATACCAATTCTAATTCACGATAATGTTGCGGCAAACGTATTGATAAATCTAATTGCTTGCTGTTTAATGATTTGACTTCTGCGGTTATCTTTTTGTTTTTGAAAATAACCGTTGCTTTGCCAAATCCGGTCATTGATAAAATCATTGTAGTGCTTTTTTTGCAAATTTAGTGTAAAAAAGCAAGAAGAATAATAAATGCAGGGAAAAAACATTAATTTTGCACATAAAATTTAATGACAGAAATGCCGGTAATTTTAAATATAGAGACTTCGACTGATGTATGTTCGGTTGCCTTATCACAAGATGGGCAGATCCTTGAACATCATGAGGACTATGACGGGCACAATCACGCAGTAGTGCTTAGTCGTTTTGTGGACAGTTGCATGACTTATGCAAAAACTCGCGAATTATCGATTGATGCAGTTGCTGTAAGTATCGGTCCGGGGTCTTATACAGGATTGCGCATAGGCTTGTCCGAGGCCAAGGGACTTTGTTTCGGCTTGTCGATACCATTGATTGGCATCAATACGTTACAACTTATCACGGTTTCGGCAATGTTCAGCAATTTTTTTGAGGATGACAATTTGCTTTATGTGCCAATGATTGATGCCCGGCGTAAAGAAGTTTATACTGCTGTATATGCACCTACTTTGGAGCCGCTGTTGGAACCACAACCTATGATACTTGAAGCCGATTCGTTTTCGCACTTCAAGCAAGGGCATAGATTAGTGGTCATCGGCAATGGCTCGGACAAGGCACAAGAAATATTGAATAATGACGGAATACTGTTTATACATGGTATAAAGCCTGTGGCTGTAGATATGATTGCCCTTGCTGAAAAGCATTTCCGCAAAGGCGAGTTTATAGATGTGGCATATTCTACACCGACGTACCTAAAAGAATTCCAAGCTACTACGCCGAAAAAAATGTTTTGACTAAAAAATCACGTAGCTTTAATTGCATTAAAAAAGACTTATCGTATATTTGTACTCAAATTCAAGAACTTTTATACAGTAAATGAGTTTAAAATACAACACCCAGCAAGAAAAATTGGTATTGCCTGAATATGGGCGCAATGTGCAGCAAATGGTGGACTACTGTGTGACAATTGCCGATCGTGAAGAACGTACGCGTTGTGCATACACGATAATCCAAATTATGGGTAATTTATTCCCTCAGATAAGAGATTCGAATGACTACAAGCATAAGTTGTGGGATCATCTTGCAATAATGTCGGATTTCAAACTTGATATCGATTTCCCTTATCAAATTGTAAAAAAAGAGAGTCTCACAAGCAAACCTCAGAGGGTAGAATATAAACTCGACCATATAAAATATCGTCATTACGGAAAAATAATAGAACAGATGATTGCCAAAGCATGCAAGTATCCCGACGGAGCAGAAAGGGATGCACTTGTTTCGCTTATAGCAAATCACATGAAGAAGTTGATTTTTTCCATTAACAAAGATGGCGTTGAAGATGAAAAAATCCTCAAGGATCTTTACCATTATTCAAAAGGAAAAATCAACCTTGATCCTGCAACATATAAATTGCGGGAATTCAAGGAAGCTCCGGCTTCTGCAACTGGGAAAAAGAAAAAGAAAAAATAAATTTTGCATATTTTGTAACAATATGTGTGAAGTATCAAACTAATACATGTAAAAGCCATGAGTACATTTGTTGTTGAAGGTGGGCATCCGTTGTGTGGTGAAATTGTTCCACAAGGCGCTAAAAATGAGGCATTAGAGGTATTATGCGCCACATTGCTAACCGATGAAATGGTAACAATCCATAATTTGCCCGATATTCTTGATGTCAATAATCTCATAGCATTGTTGAAAGATATGGGAGTATTGGTCACGAGGATTGGGGAGAATTCTTATACATTTCAGGCAAAAGAAATTAATCTTTCTTATCTCGACACGCCGGAATTCTGTAAGAAAATGTCGTCGTTACGAGGGTCGGTGATGATTCTCGGTCCGTTGCTTGCACGTTATGGTTATGCGATTCTGCCCAAGCCGGGAGGAGATAAGATAGGTCGTCGCCGGTTGGATACACATTTCCTTGGAATTATGAAACTTGGGGCGACATTTGAGTACCGCCAAGAAAAACATTTGTATGAAATTAAAGCCGAAAAGCTGCACGGAGATTATATGCTGCTTGACGAAGCTTCGGTGACCGGTACAGCCAATATATTGATGGCTGCCGTACTTGCTGATGGGGTCACTACTATATACAATGCTGCGTGCGAACCTTACCTGCAACAATTGTCAAAAATGCTTGTTGCCATGGGCGCAAAAATAAACGGTATCGGGTCAAATTTACTGACCATAGAAGGTGTTTCAAGTCTGCATGGTTGTAAACATACGATATTGCCAGATATGATTGAGGTGGGCAGTTTTATAGGTATGGCAGCCATGACCGGATCGGATGTGACTCTTAAAAATGTGTCGATTAAAGACCTTGGCATCATTCCCGACAGCTTTAAACGACTGGGAATTAAACTTGATGTAGTAGGTGATGATATTCATGTGCCATCGCAAGATGTGTATGAAATAGAAACATTTATCGATGGCTCGATAATGAATATAGCCGATGCACCTTGGCCTGGATTGTCGCCCGATTTGTTGAGTGTAATGCTTGTAGTGGCAACTCAAGCCAAAGGATGCGTACTTATTCACCAAAAAATGTTTGAGAGCCGTCTGTTTTTCGTTGATAAATTGATAGATATGGGTGCACAAATCATATTGTGCGATCCGCACCGTGCCGCTGTAATAGGTCTTGGACGACGCAATTCGTTGCGTGCGTCCAATATGGTATCACCCGACATTCGTGCCGGTATTGCCTTGCTCATTGCTGCCATGTCGGCTCGTGGAACGAGTTATATTCACAATATCGACCAGATTGACCGCGGATACCAAGACATAGACAAGCGGTTAAATGCCATAGGTGCAAATATTATAAGGACTTCTTGAAATCTCGTACATGATAACTCGTGACGAAATAATAGAAATAGGCGTTTTCAACAAGCCTCACGGTGTAAAGGGCGAAATAAGCGCGACATTCGATTGTAGCAGTGAAACTGCAAAGGAGTTTAGTTGTTTCATTTGTGAAATAGATGGTATATTCGTTCCGTTTTTTGCCGACTCTGTACGGGACAAAGGAGCTGTAACGCTGTTGCTGAAAATTGAAGGTATGGATAGCGATGGAGCTGTGCGTTGTCTTGTCAACAAAAGAGTATATGTGCTTAAAAGTGAGTATGACGAATTGCAAGATGCTTATGATGAAGACGAAATTCCGACCGATTATTTCGTGGGCTATGATTTGTATGACAGCCAACATAGAGTAGGTAGTATAGTCGATATAGACGATGCTACCGATAATGTGCTTTTTGTTGTTGAACGGGATGACGGCAGCACGGTACTTGTTCCGGCAGCCGATGATCTTGTTACCAATATCGATGTTGATGGCAGGGTGATAACCATGCTTTTGCCAGAAGGTTTGTTTGATGTGTAACATATTCATATAATAATAACATTTTATCTTAGAAGACAAAAGAATGGGAACTAAGGAATTTGATGAAAATGATGCAATATCATTCATCAGAGGTTATGTGCCGGAAGAGATCAAAAACAAGTATAATGATGATGATATATTGCTTTTGATCGATACGATGTTTGACTACTTTGAGAAGGGCGATGAAGACGAGGTTCTATATGAAGATGAAGATGACGATACTGATGGATACAATATCAATGAGATTGTAAATTACGTCAAGAAGAATCTTCGAAAAGATCCTGACAATCAGATTGATGTCAATGATATCAAATACTTGGTAGAAGGAGAATTAGCGTATGAGGATACTTTGGAAGAGTAAAATAAATCTAAGGAATTTTATATTTTTGATTACTGTCGGTGTGGCTGCTATGTTGTCCATGCCGACAGTTGCAATGGATTCAGGCATTACTCCTATGACTTATGATAGTTGTGTATCTACGCCAATTGTCGATGAATCTATAGTGGAATATGTGCAAGATTATCAATTATCAAAAGCCAAATCTCTCATAAAGGCGGGATTCAAAGTGGAGATAATGCGAAACCGTGAGGTGATAATTATTATTATTCCCACGCAACAGCTATTTAAACCAAACAGCTCTGAAATCACAGCAAAAGGGATTCGTCGCCTCCAGTCTCTCGTCGGATATTTAGGAGAGGCAGGTTTTTACCGAATAATAGTTGCCGGTTATACCGATAACACGGGTTCACAATCATACTGTTTACGCCATAGTGGCAACCAAGCCGTTGCAATTTCCGATTGGTTGCGAGGAAAACTTGACGGCGGTGAAATCTATGAGTTCGGATTAGGCAATGCAGATCCTTTGTTTCCTAACAATACAATGGACAATCGCAGTATGAATCGTCGCATTGAAATTCTTCTCGTGCCGGGCAAGGGCTTGATAAGCCAAGCCGGCAAATAATGTGCAAAGTCGAGAATTATTGTTAACTTTGCGCCCACAAGAAATAATATAAACAAGTAATGGCAAAAGAGCTTAAAGATTTAACAAAGCGATCTGAAAATTATTCGCAATGGTACAATGAATTGGTCGTAAAAGCCGACCTTGCAGAGCAGTCGGCAGTGAGAGGGTGCATGGTTATAAAACCATACGGATATGCCATATGGGAAAAAATGCAACATTATCTCGACAAGATGTTTAAAGATACCGGACATGTCAATGCTTATTTCCCATTGCTTATACCCAAATCGTTCTTAAGCCGTGAAGCTGACCATGTGGAAGGATTCGCCAAAGAGTGTGCAGTAGTTACTCATTACCGCTTGAAAAACGACCCTAATGGAAAAGGTGTAGTGGTTGACCCTGAAGCTCGGCTTGAAGAAGAACTCATAATACGTCCTACATCTGAAACCATTATATGGAACACCTATCGTAACTGGATTAAATCATACAGGGATCTACCTATACTGTGCAACCAATGGGCCAACGTGTTGCGTTGGGAAATGCGCACCCGATTGTTCTTGCGTACTGCCGAATTTTTATGGCAAGAGGGCCATACGGCTCATGCCACGAAGGAGGAGGCAATGGAAGAAACCGTGCGTATGTTGAATATATATGCCGATTTTGCTGAGCGATATATGGCTGTACCCGTAATTAAAGGCGTGAAGTCGGCCAATGAACGATTTGCCGGTGCTATCGAAACGTACACCATCGAGGCAATGATGCAAGATGGCAAAGCATTGCAATCGGGAACTTCTCACTTCCTTGGACAAAATTTTGCCAAGGCATTTGATGTTAAGTTCATTAACAAAAACAATGAACTTGAATATGTATGGGCCACCTCGTGGGGGGTATCGACTCGCCTGATGGGAGCATTAATAATGACTCATTCAGATGATAACGGACTTGTGTTACCTCCCCATCTTGCACCCATCCAGGTTGTGATTATACCTATTTATAAAAGTTCGGATCAACTTGATATGATAAATCGCAAAGTTGCTCCTATGGTTGAGAAGTTACGTAATATGGGCATAAGCGTGAAGTATGACAATGCCGACAATAAACGTCCGGGCTTTAAGTTTGCCGATTATGAACTTAAAGGTGTGCCGGTGCGTTTGGCTCTTGGAGCACGTGATCTTGAAAATGGCACCATAGAAGTGATGCGTCGTGACACACTTGAGAAGAATACCGAGTCATTCGATGGAATCGAGGAGCGTGTTCAGAAATTGCTTGAAGAAATACAGGCCAATATCTATCAAAAAGCTCTTAAACTTCGCGAGTCAAAGACAACGGTTGTCGATACCTACGATGAGTTTAAGGAACGTATAGGACACGGAGGCTTTATCCTTGCCCATTGGGACGGTACGACAGAAACTGAAGAGAGAATCAAAGAAGAAACAAAGGCTACCTTACGATGCATCCCTCTTGACGGTGATAAGACTCCGGGGAAATGTATGGTAACCGGTCGTCCTTCAGCTCAACGTGTGATTTTTGCAAGAAATTACTAATCGGCATTTGTTTATTAGCCAATGCAAAATATGTGGGGTATCCGAACATTAATCGGATGCCTCACATATTTTACAAAATTTCTTAATCCGTTTCATGATACGAGAATTATGCGTTAATTTTGTGAGTTTTAAAATTAAAACGTGAAACAGAAGAAAAATATAGCAATATTGGGCAGCACGGGGTCTATCGGGCGACAGACACTTGATGTGCTTGCCGAGTATCCCGACCGTTTCGTCCCTTATTTGTTGGTAGCCAATCGTAACATTAAATTACTTGCCGAACAAGCTGTTAAATTCAAGCCGCAGTGTGTGATTATAGGTGATGAATCGTTGCAGGATGAACTAAAAAGCTACTTGGATGGTACAGGTATCAAGGTGTTGGCAGGAGCAAGTGCCATAGCTGATGCGGTCACAGCTCCTGAAATCGACACTGTGGTGGCTTCGATGGTGGGATATAGCGGACTTGAGCCAACAATTAATGCCATTAAGGCAGGAAAGGAAATAGCACTTGCCAATAAGGAAACTCTCGTAGTTGCCGGAGAACTTATCACGTCACTTGTAACCAAGTATGGTACAAGGCTTTACCCTATAGACTCGGAACATGGTGCCATATATCAGTGTCTTGTAGGAGAAGATACTGCAACGGTGTCAAAATTGTTGCTCACTGCATCGGGTGGTCCGTTTCGTACAAAAAGCAGGGAAGAGTTGCAAAATGTGACGAAAGCCGATGCTTTGCATCACCCGAATTGGAATATGGGCGCAAAAATCACTATTGATTCTGCGACCATGATGAATAAGGGCTTTGAGGTGATTGAAGCTAAATGGTTGTTTGGCATAGATGCCGAACGCATTGAAGTAGTCGTGCATCCACAGTCGATTATTCATTCGATGGTCGAATTTGTTGACGGTTCGGTAAAAGCACAGTTGGGGCTGCCAGATATGCATTTACCCATACGCTATGCACTTGGCTTGCCGGGACGACTTACTTCCAGTGACCGTAAGTTAAGCATAAGTGATTATGCCATGCTTACATTTGAAAGTCCCGATTTGGATGTGTTCCCAATGTTAGGAATGGCTTACGATGCCATAAAGCGGGGAGGGAATGTGCCATGTGTGCTTAATGCTGCAAATGAAGTAGCCGTAGCCGCATTCTTGCAAGATAACATACGTTTCATCGACATACCCGAAATCGTACAGCACACCGTTGATGCAATATCATTCATTGCCCATCCCACTCACGAAGATTATATATCCACTAATCAAGAGGCACGCGAGTATGCGTTGTCGTTGGTAAATTATTGAACATTATAAATAAAAAGAAACATATAGATTTCAGATGGAAACATTTCTGATCAAAGCAGTTCAATTAATGCTTGCATTTGCAATTTTGGTGTTAGTACATGAATTTGGACACTATCTTTTTTCGAGGATTTTTGGCGTGAAGGTTGAAAAATTTTACTTGTTTTTCAATCCATGGTTTACGCTTTTTAAATACAAGCCTAAGAAAAAAGAGGGAGATGAAGATAAAGTATCATGGCGCGATACTGAATACGGAATAGGCTGGCTGCCGTTAGGCGGCTATTGCAAAATCGCCGGTATGATAGATGAGTCGATGGATAAGGAACAGATGAAACAACCGGTGAAACCATGGGAATTTCGAGCCAAGCCTGCATGGCAACGACTACTCATAATGATAGGAGGAGTGTTGTTCAATTTTATTTTGGCAATCATGATTTATGCAGGAATAGCATATGCATGGGGTGAGCAATACATAACTTTTCGTGATGCAACCGAAGGAATGGCATTTTGTGAATCTGCACATGAGTTAGGATTCAAAGATGGAGATATTCCACTTGCTGCCGATGGAGAAGATTTAGATTATTTGAGCGGAGATGAGCTGATAAAAATGCTTGGAGCCCGGACAATAACGGTATTGCGCAACCATACCGACACAGTGTTGATAAATATTCCTAAAGATTATATTTTCACGGCTAATGCCGAAGCCGAAAGTGGCATACCATTTATGATGTATCGCTACCCGGTGGTAATAGCAGACGTACAACCCGGAATGGGTGCAATAAAAGCCGGATTGCAGAAACTTGACAGAGTGGTGGCTGTTGACACTGTGACTACAATTGATTATATTGAATTTAAGAAGCAACTCGACTTGCATGCGGGAAGTGAAGTGGCAATAACCGTGATGCGAGACGACCAACTTCTTACTGTCAATGCAGAAATTGACAATTCCGGCAAACTTGGCATATTGCTTGCTCCGATAACTGAAATTTATAATACCACGACAAAAGAATATTCGTTGTTAGCATCAATTCCGAGAGGAATCACACTTGGCATTGAGAAATTAAAAAGCTATGTGTTGCAAATGAAGTATGTATTTACTTCGGATGGAGTGCAACAGCTTGGCGGTTTCGGTGCGATAGGCAGTATTTTCCCTGAAAAATGGAACTGGGAGCAGTTCTGGTCGATCACGGCATTTCTGTCGGTAATCCTTGCCTTTATGAATATATTGCCCATTCCGGCTCTTGATGGAGGCCATGTGTTGTTCTTGTTGTATGAGTTGATTACTCGTAGGCAACCGAGCGAAAAATTCATGGAACGAGCCCAGATTGCCGGTATGGCATTTTTGTTCTTGTTGTTGGTATATGCCAACGGTAATGATATATACAGATTCTTTTTTAAATAGAAAGAACAAATGACATATAAAAAAATAATCCTAAAAAAAGGAAAAGAGGATTCACTGCGTAGATTCCATCCTTGGATATTTTCCGGAGCGATACAATCGGTAGATGAAAATGTCGAAGAGGGAGATAAGGTGTCGGTATATACCGCCGATGGCTCACTAATAGGCAATGGACACTTTCAGACAGGAAGTATATGCGTGAGAATGCTCACGTGGAACGATGATGCCGTGGATGAAAAGTTCTATCAAGACCGTTTGCGGGCAGCAATGGAATTGCGTCGGGGGCTGAAACTGGTGCGTGATAATAATAATTCATTCCGCCTCGTCCATGGTGAAGGCGACTTTCTTCCCGGACTGGTGATTGACATTTATGGTTCGACAGCCGTGTTGCAGGCTCATTCACCCGGTGTGCATTTTGACAGGAAAGAGATTGCCAATGCCTTGATCCAACTACAAGAGTTGGCTATAAAAAATGTGTATTACAAATCAGAAACCACGTTGCCTTACAAAGCGGATCTTGAAGCCGAGAATGGATACATAGTCGGGAATTTCGATACTGACGTTGCCACAGAAAACGGGTTGCTTTTCCATGTGGATTGGTTGAGAGGACAAAAGACAGGATTCTTTGTCGATCAACGTGACAATCGTTCATTGCTTGAACATTATTCTCAAGGACGGCGCGTGTTGAATATGTTTTGCTATACCGGAGGATTCTCAGTTTATGCAATGAGAGGTGGAGCAGAGACAGTACACTCTGTGGATAGTTCATCCAAGGCTATTCATTTGACTAACGAGAATGTTGCACTTAATTACCCCAATGACAACCGTCATGAGGCCTTTGCCGAAGATGCATTTAAATATTTGGCTAACATGGAATATGGGCAGTATGATTTGATTGTACTTGACCCACCAGCCTTTGCCAAACACAAAAGTGCATTGAAAAATGCCTTGGTAGGATATCGAAGACTTAATGGTAAAGCGTTTGAGAAAATAGCGGCAGGTGGCATATTGTTTACCTTTTCTTGCTCTCAAGCGGTTTCAAGAGAACAATTCCGCTTTGCCGTATTAAGTGCGGCTGTGCAATCCCGACGTAAGGTAAGGATACTGCATCAGTTATCACAATCAGCCGATCACCCCATTAACATATATCATCCTGAGGGTGAATACTTGAAAGGTTTGGTACTATATGTCGAATAATAGAATTAGTAATATTATGAACAAATTTTTAATTTCAACAGTAGCTATGGCCATAGCAATGTCAAGTTGCAGCGAGCAAAAGGCTAATGAAGAGACCCCGTTTGAATACAGTGTCGATAAGTTTGCCGACATAGAGGTGCTGCGTTATCGTGTGCCCGGGTTTGAAGACTTGTCGCTAAAACAAAAAGAACTTGTTTATTATTTAAGTGAGGCAGCACTCGTAGGGCGCGACATTCTGTTTGACCAGAATGGAAAGTATAATCTTGCAATACGTAAGACACTTGAAGGAATCTACACTAATTATGCCGGTGACAAGGCTTCTCCAGATTATAAGGGATTTGAGGAGTATTTAAAACAAGTGTGGTTTGCCAATGGTATCCATCATCATTATTCAATGGATAAATTTACTCCCAATTTCAGTAAAGAATTTTTTGCCGAACAGGTAAAAGCTGTTCCCGCTGAGCAGTTGCCTCTTGCCGAAGGGCAAACAGTGGAACAATTGATAGAAGAACTAACTCCCGTTATTTTCGAACCGTCGGTTCTTGCCAAGCGTGTTAATCAGGCTGCCGGTGTTGATCTGATAACAACTTCTGCCAATAATTATTATGACGGCGTAAATCAAAAAGAAGTTGAGAACTTTTATGCCAAAATGAAAGTCCCTGGTGATACCATGCCTATATCCTATGGACTTAATTCGAAACTTGTCAAGAAAAACGGCAAAATATACGAAGACGTATATAAGGTTGGCGGTCTTTATTCACCTGCCATCGAAAAAATTGTATATTGGCTTGAAAAGGCTGCAACGGTTGCCGAAACCGAGGGGATGAAGACGTATATTGACACTCTCATCGAATATTATAAGACCGGTGACTTGAAATTGTATGACGAATATTCGATACAATGGGTAGAAGAAACCGGCAGTTCTACCGATTTTATAAATGGTTTTATCGAGTCGTATGGAGATCCTCTCGGGCTCAAGGGCTCATGGGAAGCTATGGTAAACTTCCGTAATCCCGAGGCTTCACATCGTACAAACGTGATAAGTGAAAATGCCCAATGGTTTGAGGATAATTCTCCGGTAAACGATAAATATAAGAAACCTGAGGTTAAAGGAGTTTCTGCAAAAGTTATCACAACAGCAATACTTGGTGGTGATTGCTATCCGGCTACTCCCATTGGTATCAATCTGCCCAATGCCAATTGGATTAGAGCTGCCCACGGATCAAAGTCGGTGACACTTGAAAACATAACGGATGCATACAATAAGGCAGCCGAAGGCAATGGATTCAATGAAGAGTTTGCCTATTCACAAGAAGAAATTGACTTGATGAAGAATTATCTTGAACTTGCCGACAATTTGCATACAGATTTGCATGAATGTCTGGGTCATGCTTCGGGGCAGTTAATGCCGGGAGTACATGATGATGCGTTGAAAGAACATGGCTCAACTCTCGAAGAAGCTCGTGCCGACCTGTTTGCGTTATACTATCTTGCCGACCCAAAATTAATTGAAATTGGTGTAGTGGAGAATTCGGACACTTATAAGGCCGAATACTATAAGTATGTCATGAATGGACTTATGACACAGCTCACTCGCATAGAGCCGGGTAAAGATATTGAAGAAGCACACATGCGCAACCGTCACCTTATATGTCAATGGGCATACGAGCAAGGCAAGGCCGACAATGTAATAGAATATGTTACTCGTGATGGCAAAACATACCTGAAGATAAACGACTATGAAAAACTTCGTGGTTTGTTTGGCAAATTACTTGGCGAAATTCAACGCATAAAATCGGAGGGGGATTATGCTGCCGGACGTGACCTTGTTGAAAAATATGCAGTTACATTCGATCCAAAATTGCATGAAGAAATACTTGACCGCTATGCAAAATTGAATATCGCCCCATATAAAGGATTTGTTAATCCTGTTTATACGCTTGTGACTGATGAAACGGGCAATGTTACTGATGTTAAAATAGATTATTCGGAAAATTACATCGAACAAATGTTGCGCTATTCTCGTGACTATGCAACGCTTGTAAAGTAGCAATACGTTTATACACATACAACAAATTTATATATTCTAATGATAAAGGCACGGACAAACGCGTTGTCCGTGCCTTTAATCTTATCGGTTGCGGGCCGTGGCTCGCGCATCGGCTTACAGCAGCTTCTGTGCACGTTCCAGTGCCACGTTGATGTTGGGGCAGATGTTTTCTTCGCCCAGCAGCGTGT
>CAYNBZ010000035.1:0-24478 GCA_964395975.1 uncultured Muribaculaceae bacterium
AAGTTTCTGAAGAATATTAAGGGAAAACTATGCGCGGACAAGGGGTATATCGGCCAGGCCCTGTTCGAGAATCTATTCCTTAACGGCATACAACTGATAACCAAAGTGAAGAACAACATGAGGAACTCCCTGATGAGCGTAGCGGACAGGATTCTGCTCAGGAAACGGGCTTTGATAGAAACGGTCAATGACGAGCTGAAGAACATCGCACAGATAGAGCACTCCAGGCACCGTTCTTTCAACAACTTCGTTGCCAATTCCCTGTCGGCTATCGCGGCATACTGTTTCTTTGAAAAGAAGCCCGCCATTGATGTGAATTTTATCAATGACGGACAACTGACTTTGTTTTGATCTTATATCGAACTCACGTTAACTTAATTAAATGCGCAGAGGGGGGGCAGCAGGGAGGCTACCCCCTCTGTTTTTTATATACAACAGTGTCCCCTCACGTCAAATTAGCAATGGTTCATGCAACAAGCGCAACACCAAAAAACAGGTGCAAGCAGTTTCATAAATCAACACACATCAATAAGTTATGTGCAAAAACCTGCACAATTTCAGACTAAACGTGCCGTAAAATGATAAAAAAACATTCTTTTTTCTTAAAACACTTCATAATATAACACCGTTTTGCATATATTTGCTTCGAAGTCGTTAATAAACAAGTAATTCAACCACTCTATTAACACTTTAAATGTTAACAATTAAACAAAATAACATATACTCCTATGACAAAAATCGAAAATATCGAAGAAGTGGCAAAGCGACTTAAAGGGTTGCGCGAAGCTCTCGAAATGAGTGCAGAAGAAATTGCCAACGTATGTGGCATAGATGTCAACATCTACAAGGATTACGAAGCGGGAACCACCGACATTCCTGTAAGTTTTGTGCGTACACTTGCCCACAAGTTTGAAGTTGAGCTGCCGGCTATCCTATTTGGCGAAGAACCCAAAATGAGTAGTTACTTCATCACCCGCCGAGGCAATGGCGTGAGTGTAGAGCGGTCGAAAGCCTACAGCTACCAAGCCCTTGCGGCAGGCTTCTCCAATAAAATCATCAACCCCTACTTGGTCACCGTAGAACCGAGCGATCACCCACGCGGCAACTTCAACACACATGACGGGCAAGAGTTCAACTATATTGTGGAAGGCAGGATGGAAATGCAGATTTCGGGAAACACATTTACTCTCGAAACTGGCGACAGCATCATATTTAATTCTGCTCTGCCTCACCGAATGCGCGCTTTAGACGGCAAGCGCGTGTGCTTCCTTGCCATAATTTCTTAACCACTTAATTTTACACCCAACAATTATGTTAGAAAAATATTTAGACAAAATAGATTTCGACTCATACGACGATTTCATGCAGAATTTCCACATCAACGTGCCCGACAATTTCAACTTTGCATATGATGTGGTCGATGAATGGGCACGTATTGCTCCCGACAAGAAAGCCTTGCTGTGGGTAAACGAGGACGGCCAGTCGAGACAATTCACATTTGCCGATATCAAGCGCGAAAGTGACAAGGCTGCATCTTACTTCATGCAACTTGGCATCGGACATGGCGACATGGTAATGCTCATCATGAAACGCCGCTACCAGTTTTGGTTTGCTATCACAGCATTGCACAAGATAGGAGCCACCGTCATACCTGCTACCCACCTACTCACCGAAAAAGATATAATATATCGTGCCAATGCTGCCGATATAAAAGCAATAGTAGCAGTGGGCGATGACATCGTTGTGGAACACATTAACCGCGCCCTGCCACAATCACCATCGGTGAAAAAGGTTATTTCGATAGGTCCGGAAATTCCTGCCGGATGGGAAGATTTCAACAAAGGCACGGAAGAAGCACCGGTATTCGAAAAACCGGCATTTATCAACACTAACGATGACATATCACTGATGTATTTCACATCGGGCACTACTGGTGAACCTAAGATGGTTGCTCACGACTTCACCTATCCACTCGGACACATCATTACCGCCCGATATTGGCACAACCTTGATGAAAACAGCCTCCACTTTACCCTCGCAGACACCGGTTGGGGCAAGGCCGTATGGGGCAAATACTACGGTCAGTGGCTTGTGGGAGCCAATGTATTTGTCTATGACTTCGAGAAGTTCAAACCGGTGGATGTGCTGCACATGATACACAATTATGGTATTACATCGTTCTGCGCCCCCCCTACGGTATTCCGCTTCCTGATAAGGGAAGATCTGACACAATTTGACCTGTCGTCACTGAAATACTGCACCATAGCCGGAGAAGCACTCAATCCAAGTGTATATGACGAATGGCTCAAACTTACCGGTATAAAGTTAATGGAAGCATATGGGCAAACCGAAACCACCGTGACATTAGGCACTTATCCCTTAGTAGAGCCACGACCTGGCTCGATGGGGAAAGTTGGTCCCGTTTACGACATCGCCTTGCTCACATCCGACGGACGGTGGGCTGAGGATGGCGAAGAGGGTGAAATCGTAATAAAAACGCATGGCAAGCATCCGGTAGGACTGTTCAAGGAATATTACCGCGACCCCGAGTTAACCCATTACCAATATCACGACGACATCTACCACACCGGCGATGTGGCTTGGCGCGATGAAGATGGCTATTATTGGTTTATCGGGCGCATTGATGACGTAATCAAGTCAAGTGGCTACCGCATAGGTCCGTTTGAAGTGGAATCGGCACTCATGACGCATCCGGCCGTAGTGGAATGTGCCATAACCGGTGTCCCTGACGAAATACGTGGGCAAGTAGTAAAAGCCACAATAGTGTTGTCAAGCGAATACAAGGGAAAAGAAAGTCCCGAACTGGTCAAGGAGATACAAGACCACGTAAAGCACACTACCGCCCCTTACAAATATCCGCGTGTTGTGGAGTTTGTCGATGAATTGCCAAAGACTATAAGCGGTAAAATACGCCGTGTAGAAATACGCAATAAAAAGTAGATATCAACTTCCTGAAATGGCACGGCTTAACCAATAATCATATGGTTAAGCCGTGCCGATTTTTATCTCTTGTGTTGTTCTTAATCCAATAATAAAAAACTTGCTTGGAACGTATACGCACGAATATCACTTTTTCACATCCCTATAGCAAGCGATAAAAAACTCCTCCTTCCTTTTTTAATTTAAACAATTCCAACTCAATGAATCTGTCACATTGCTCCATTTATTACCATTCGCAATCCGCTGATTTTCATCTGACGGCTTACGGTTTTTCCCATAACCGACAACAAGACCTGCAAGCATCTGCCCCATGTAAAGACCTGCCAAAACAAGCAACCCTGCCGGAATTACAAAAGGCAAAACAAACAACAACGAAACAAAACCTAAAACTTTCTTTACAAACTTTTTCATAATTCTCTAAATTAATTTACATTCCCATTGACAAGAATGTAATAAAAAACTAAATTAATTTACTTCTCTGCCTCCTCTGAGGCTCATTTCGTGCGTTTTAGACCTTAATTTTTAAATTTCCGTTCTAATTATATGTCAATTATCGTGCCAACAATAATCATAGGCACTACCCTATTCTCCGCAGCAAATATACACTACTTTTTTCTGAATGCAACAATTTATTGCTGATTTTAACACAGAATTACTCACATTAATTGTGAATATAGTAGAGATTCGCTATCTTTGCAGACTAAAATGTTCTTATTAACCCCAATTGTGGAAAAATTTGGCTGCTTGCAACCACACAAAAAAATGCTAAAATTGCGATTCTCAACCTATATCTGCCTCAGTATTATAGCGTAAAAGTCGTTTAGCATTTTTCCACAGCAAAATGTTTGGAAAAATGAATTACTTATTTACATCCGAATCAGTTTCTGAAGGCCATCCCGACAAAGTGGCCGACCAAATCAGCGATGCCGTCCTCGACCAATTTCTTGCCTACGACACGACATCGAAAGTTGCCTGCGAAACTCTTGTTACTACGGGACAAGTGGTGATTGCCGGCGAAGTAAAATCGCGCGCCTACATCGACCTTATGGATGTCACGCGCAGTGTCATCAACCGAATAGGCTACAACCGCAGTGAATATAAATTCGATGCAGATGCTTGCGGTGTGCTATCGGCTCTTCACGAGCAGTCTCCCGACATAAATCGCGGTGTAGAACGTAACGATCCGGAAGCGCAGGGTGCCGGTGATCAAGGAATAATGTTTGGCTACGCTTGCAACGAAACCGATAACTATATGCCTCTTACACTCGACTTGTCACACCTGTTGCTACGTGAACTTGCCGACATTAGGCGCGAAGGCTCTGAAATGCCATATCTACGGCCTGATGCAAAGAGCCAAGTGACAGTAGAATATAATGACTGCCATAAACCCGTGAGAATACACACCATCGTGGTCAGCACACAACACGATGAATTTATCCTCCCAAATGATGAAACTACCGAAGCACAGGAACTTGCCGACAAAACAATGCACGACAAGATTTATGCCGACATTCACGACATACTGCTACCACGAGTAATGAAGAAACTGCCTGAGCGAGTTTGTCGGCTCTTCGACGACCATCTGTTACTACTCGTCAACCCTACCGGCAAATTTGTCATCGGCGGTCCTCACGGCGACACCGGACTTACAGGGCGTAAAATCATTGTTGACACATATGGCGGACGTGGTGCACATGGAGGCGGTGCATTTTCCGGCAAAGATCCATCAAAAGTTGACCGTTCAGCAGCATATGCAATGCGGCACATCGCAAAAAATGCCGTCGCAGCCGGCATCGCCGACGAGATACTTGTACAAGTGGCTTATGCCATAGGCAGGGCCGAACCGGTCAGTCTATATGTCAACACCTTCGATACAAAGCACGTACCATTTACAGATGCCGAAATCGCCGAAAAGTTCACCCACATATTCGATCTTCGTCCAAGTTCCATCATAAGCAATCTTAAATTACTCAATCCCATTTATGAAGAAACAGCAGCATATGGGCATATGGGCAGAGAACCTCAAGTAGTGGAGAAACACTTCAAATCGAAATACGAAGGCAACCGAACGATGCAAGTCGAACTCTTTACATGGGAAAAACTCGATTACGTTGACAGGCTGAAAGCCGAGTTTAATTTATAAGCAATCATTATTTGGTCCGGCATTAGGCAAGCTGTGCGTCACCTTTTGTGACGGACCAAACAACTTTTTTATCCTAATACAGCACTGATATGATAAAAACGTGCTAATTTTAGACCATAAACCAGGTAACAGCATTAAAAAATGGAACAAAAACGCCTCTTCTTGCTTGATGCCTATGCACTCATATTCAGAGCCTATTATGCATTGGCACAGTCTCCCCGAATTGCATCCAACGGAATGAACACATCGGCCATTTTCGGGTTTGTCAATACCTTACAAGAAGTGCTGACAAAAGAAAACCCTACGCACATAGCCGTTTGTTTCGATCCTCCCGGACCAACATTCCGTCATGTGGCCTATGAAGGCTATAAAGCCGAGCGTGAAGAAACGCCTGAAGACATCAAGGTAGCAGTGCCATACATAAAAAACATATTGCAAGCCTATCGCATTCCTGTGATAGAAGTACCCGGATATGAGGCCGATGACGTGATAGGCACAATTGCAAAAAAAGCCTCTGAAAAGGGGTTCACAACATATATGATGACGATGGACAAGGACTTCGGGCAACTTGTCGATGACCATACATTTATTTTTAAACCGGGGTGGCGCGGTGGCGACTTCGAAATACGCGGTGTAAAAGAAATATGTGAAAAATATGAATTGCAACATCCCAAACAAGTAATTGATATACTCGCCCTCATGGGTGATAAAGTTGATAATATCCCCGGATGCCCGGGAGTGGGACAGGTTACCGCAATAAAACTTATCAAGCAATTTGGCTCTGTCGAAGGGGTGATTGAAAACACATCGATGCTGAAAGGAGCATTGAAAACCAAAGTGGAAGCAAATGCCGAGCAGATAAAATTCTCAAAGTTTCTTGCCACCATCAAGACTGACGTACCCATAAACTTAGATGAGATAGAACTGAAACGCAATGTAATAGATGCCGATGCTCTAAAATCCATTTTTGAAAAATTGGAATTTCGGACACTCATTTCAAGGATATTAGGGAAAAATGCCATAACATTGACATCTTCCAAACAAACTGTACAAATATCCACACAAGCTGAAAAACCTCAGGCTGCGCAAGGCTCCCTCTTCGACTTCGACAACGAACACGATACCAACAACACCATTCAACAACAACCTCCACAATATGAAATCATCGATGATATAAAGGAGATTGTGCAGAAGATATCACCAAACAGCGAAATAGGCTTCGCAACCATGCTGTCGGGAGAAGAACCCATGCGTTCACGATTGCTCGGCGTTGCAATTGCCTACAAAACAGGCAAAGCTGCATATATTCCGCTCAATCAAAGTAATCAGGACAATGTAGCCTCATCGTTACAAGAAATATTCAACAACAGCAAGACCATCATAAGCGGTGATGTGAAACGTGACATAATCATGCTCGGTAACATAGGCGTGACTGTTCCGTCAAGCAAATATTACGACACGTCGGTAGCACATTACCTGTTACAACCTGAAACCACCAATCACACGATAGTTCGCCTTGCTGAAACCATTCTCGGAATCGAAACCACTTCACTTGAATCGTTGATGGGTCCCAAGGGGAAAAACCATCGGGATGTGTCACAACTCTCCCCATCGGAATTATACACCTATGTTTGCGAACATGCCGATTACGCTCTAAAGCTCAAACCCATATTGCAAGACAGGGTTAAAAATTTGGGAATGCACAAGTTGTTGTACGACATTGAATTACCTCTCATCGAGGTGCTTGCAAGCATGGAAGTGGCTGGTGTGAAAATAGATGTAAAGGCTCTTAACGATTATTCTCAACAACTTACCGAGCAAATGAACATCCTTGAAGAGGAATGCGTACAACTTGCAGGTGTGCAATTCAACACAAGCTCGCCTGCACAAGTAGGTGAAATACTGTTCGATCGCTTGAAACTTGACCCAAAAGCAAAAAAAACAAAGAAGGGACAATATTCGACCACCGAAGAGATTCTGACCAAATTGAAAGACCGACACCCCATTGTGGAAAAGATTCTAAAACTTAGGGGTATCCGTAAATTGCTTTCTACATACGTCAATGCGTTGCCCATGCTTATCAATCCCACTACAGGGCGAATACACACCACCTACAACCAAACTGTGACAGCCACTGGACGGCTTTCCTCAACAAATCCAAATATCCAGAATATCCCCGTGCGCAATGAAGAAGGTCGTGAAATACGTAAAGCATTTATCCCTGCCAATGGCAACTTGTTTTTCTCAGCCGACTATTCACAGATAGAACTGCGCCTCGTTGCCGATATGAGCGGTGACGAAACCATGATAAAAGCATTTCTCGACGGGGAAGACATCCATACTCTGACCGCAGCAAAAATCTACCATGAACCGATAGAAAAAGTTACAACCGACCAACGCCGCAAAGCAAAAACTGCTAACTTCGGCATACTCTACGGCATTTCAGCTTTCGGATTGTCGGAACGGCTCGAAATCCCCCGTGCCGAAGCCACGATGCTCATAGACGGATATTTTTCCACATTTCCTAAAGTAAAACAATACATCACCGACAGTATCGCCCATGCACACGAAAATGGATATGTGACCACTCTTTACGGTCGCCGACGTGTACTGCCCGACATCAATTCGCGAAATGCCAACCTACGCAACTTCTCCGAACGGAATGCCATCAATGCCCCAATACAAGGCACTGCCGCCGACATCATAAAAATTGCAATGATACGTATCTACCGTCGATTCAAAGAGGAGGGACTTTCATCAAAAATGATTATGCAAGTACACGATGAACTTAATTTCGACGTGCTGCCTGATGAACTCGAACAAGTGTCAGCTATCGTAAAGAACGAGATGGAAGCCGCCTACCGTGGCATGGTTCCACTTATTGCTTCTTGCGGCGCGGCCTCCAATTGGCTTGATGCCCACTAAAAACCTTATTCCTTGGTATAATATCGCACCCAGTCAACTTCCATCTCCACAGGTAGCGTAGCAGGATCGACATTGCCAACCCATTTTCCCTCAAGTTGCATATCGATCAACAAATAATATGATTGATAATATGGAAATTGACCTAAAGAGTCGGGAATTTCTGCCACTCGGGGATAGGTGAAATTCTTTACTCCGTTTACGTGAAAAACCACACTGTCTCGATAAATATCGACACCATATACATTGAAATCGTCCTGTTTTATACTTGCGGTATCAGAATAAATTGGATTATCCGTTATTCCGAGATTATGTGTATAATTGGAGTGAACTGTCTGATAAACAAATCCGTCATAGTTCAACCTTTCCATGATGTCTATTTCTCCGCAATTCGGCCATTTGGCAGTGTTGTCATATGGCATTAACCATATTGCCGGCCAAGCACCGCAAGCCCCTTGCAACTTGGCTCTCACCTCAATCCGTCCGGGACTGAATTCTCTTTTCCCTTTGGTATAAAGCCCACCACACAAGAATTCCGACGTATCAGCCCGCAAATCATCGTTTAAAATTCCTCTAAGCACCAAATTACCATTCCTGAACGAGAAACAACGTTCATCATGCGACTGAGTTTTTGCCCAGTCGGCTGTACCCCGTTCGGTCTTGCTCCATACAGATTCGTCTATCGTTTCTGACTCAAAATTTTCTTCCCATACAAGATTCCATTCTTTTTCGCTGCTTGACTCGCAAGCAGAAGCAACAACACCCACAAAGGCAGACAATAGAATAACAATCTTTTTTCTCATATTTTTATATATTTCCGAAAATTAGAAAGTTGTCTTTGTTTTAATTAAAGAAAATCCCACAAACTAAGTTTACAAAATATCTTCCATCCCTACTTTTTGAGGTTTTAATCCTCTCGACTGATAAAACTTCATCGCATCGGCATTACAACTCCATACATTCAACGTTACATTATAACACCCATTCTCCCGAGCCATTTGTTTCACTGCATCATAAAGTGCCGAACCTATGTGCTGCCCTCGACAATGCTCATCGACACATAAATCATCAATGTATAATGTCTTATGATGCACTAAAATATGGCTATCGGCATTGTTCTGATATACACAAAAAGCATATCCCACTACTATACCGTCATTATCTACTGCCACTAATATCGGGGTTTGGTCGTTAACAATAATTGCATTGAGCTCTTCATCGCTATATTTTCTTGTACCCGACATGAACAGATCGGGGCGACCGGTAGCATGAACTTTCTGCACTTGCAATAACAAATGATTAATCCTGTTATGATCCTCTATTTTAGCTCTACGAATATAAATCATCTTCTAAACAAAATTATAGGTTTTCAAAATTGGTGATTGCATCACGCCACTCTTGCGACAATGGAGCCGACTTACCCGTAGCAACGTCGAAACCCACCATTATAGAACGGCAAAAAGCCTTAACATCTCCCGTGTCCTCATTTACCAAGGTCTGCAACACATTGAAACTTTTGTCGTGCAGGCACTCCACTTGCGTTTTCACCACAATGGATTCGGTAAAATATATCGGCGCGATGAAATCACAATTCACATTGGCCAGCACAACGTCGATTTTCGACCAGTGGCTTCGTCCCCCCCTGACTGTATTAAAATATTCTGCTTTGCCAATATCGAAATATGAAAAATACATCGAGTTATTCAGATGTCCAAGCATATCCATGTCATTAAATCTCATCTGCACCCTTATAGAGTGCCTGAACGGCCTGTCCACCGTGATTTGCGTGTGATGTTTGTTATTTCGGTTATTCTCCATTATGCAGTTTGAATCTTTTTACTTCAATTTAGATTACATTTCAAGCTATCTTATCACAATATCGTGTATCACCTCGCTACCAACAGCTTCATTCAAACGTTTAAGCAACTCACTGCGGCTCATCATCAGTTCGTTACGTAACACAGCAGATGATATATGCAGGTACAACACTCCATTCTTAACCCACCGGCTTGTTGTATAGCGGTTTATACCCTGTCCAACAATCTCAGGCCACAAATAAACTATTTGCTGCTCGTTAAATTGACGGTCTATTTTATCCTCTTTAAGCAACTGTTTTATTATGTCGCCCACTGATGCAGCTTCGGTACGTTTCATTGTTCACCATCCTCCTTCCCTGCCACTTCTACAAGGGTAAATTCTCCATTATTCACATTCCATGTACGATAATCTTTTCCCACCTTGCGTATTATATGGTCAAGGTGCATACGATTGGTGTCGGTAATGAAAATTTGTCCGAATGTATCACCTGCCACCACACCTATGATATTTTCCACACGATGGGCATCAAGCTTGTCAAATATGTCATCAAGCAACAACAGCGGCGTTATTCCACTCATTTGCTTCAGAAAGTCATACTGTGCCAGTCGCATGGCAACCGTATAAGTCTTGCACTGCCCCTGCGAGCCTATCTTGCGCATCGGAAAATCGTCAAGTAGTAATTCTACATCATCTCTGTGAACCCCCGCCGATGTATAACCCAGAACCACATCGCGCTCACGGTTGCGGTCAAGCACCTGCTGCATGGTTTCATCGTTTAAATGACTGCGGTAATTGAGTGAGACAGTTTCTCTGCTGTCAGAAATTCGGCGATAGTATTCAAGAAAAATTGGGGAAAATTCTTCCACCCACGTCTTGCGAACATTATGTATATATGTTGCCGACACACCTATTTGCTGCTCTATGCTTTCGAACAACAGCGGATCTCGAAATCCTTTCCGCAACATCACATTGCGGTTTTCCACAGCTCGAGCATACTTGATTAGATGGGCAATATACTCCTTGTCACCTTGCGAGACGATTTGATCGATAAACCGGCGGCGGTCATCTCCTGTGCCACGAATAATATCCCAGTCCACAGGCGACACCATAACGAGTGGAAGCAATCCTATGTGCCGGCTCAATCTGTCGTATTCCTTACCACCGCGTTTCACCACCTTGCGTTTCCCCTGTTTGAAACCTATTGAAATATCCTCTTCGCTGTCACGCCGCTCATATCGGCCCTGCACGAGCAA
This sequence comes from uncultured Muribaculaceae bacterium, assembly GCA_964395975.1. Lineage (GTDB taxonomy): Bacteria > Bacteroidota > Bacteroidia > Bacteroidales > Muribaculaceae > Avimuribaculum. The sequence continues at coordinate 11,098 of CAYNBZ010000035.1, forward strand.
GAAGTCTGTATCGTGCCGCAACAGAGCCGTATCGCCAACATTGGTGTAACTCTTGCAAAAACTCAGGTAATATATTGCATCGAGCAAATTGGTCTTACCCATGCCATTGTCACCGATAAAGCAGTTTACGTTGCCAGAGAAATCGAGCATCGTTTCTGCAATATTCTTAAAGTTCAATATTGAAATATTGCGCAATATCATAGCCATGCAAAGTTAAGAAACAGTTTCGATTTTTAATAACCTAAAACATCTCTATTAAATCTACATTATACCTGTTTACAGCCCGAATATTAATTACAGCTTTTGAGAAATTATGCGACACTAAGCGCATTTATTTTTTTGAGCAAACTCAATTTGCAATTGCACTCGGCTTGCTATAACTTTGTGACGCATAATTTTATTGAATAATGAAATCTGTCAAGAAGATAGTCACTATGATAACTGTGGCATTGGCCGTAGTAAGTTGCAAAAACGAATATTTTACCATCGAAGGCTCGCTTGCCGATGGCGGTACACAAAATTTACGTGCAGTATATGTAACAGACTACGAAACCTTGCAATCGGAATGGATAACCATGACCAACGGGCAATTTGAATTTACAGGAATAAACTATGACTGGACTATAATTTATTTTATCAACAACAAACGGCAAGTCATTGCACGAGCAGCCGTGAAGAATGGTGACAACATAACCATTAAAGGTTTGATGTCTGATCCTTACCATATTTCCATCGAAGGTAACAATGCCAATGAAGAGTGGAATAAGTTTGTAACACAAAATGCGGCACTATATATGTTGCCCGACCGCAGCCCTCTTAACAGAGCAATAGAAAAATATGTAACTGCCAACCCCGATCACATATCGAGTACCCTTTTGTTGCTTAACGATTATGCCAACATTGAGAACACCACCAATGTAGATTCACTTTTTAAACGAATAAGCATAGATGCGCGCCCTGCCGGACTTGTCAACAACTACTTTGCCCTGTCGCAGCAGCTCGATGACGAAAAAAGCAGCAACAACATTTCATCATTGTCGCTATATAACAGCCAAGATTCGATAATGACCATAACCACGGCTCGATACAAGGCCACACTCATGTATTTTTGGAATAAAAAAGATGTCAGGCGCGACTCGGTAATGCATGACATAAAACAATTATATGCCAAATATGAAGATGAAGGACGACTACAAGTGGTCGATATCCTGATGTCGCCCGACACGACCAAATGGAAATCGATTATCGAGCGTGACAGCACGCAATGGCAACATTATTGGGCAGCCGGCGGTGCACTAAATCGCAACTTGTCCAACATCAATATCGGCAACACACCTTACTTTCTCGTTGTGACATCAGTGGGAAAACAACTATACCGCGGTTCATCACCAGCCGATGCCATTGCTGCAACCGATATCCAGATGCAATTAAAATAGCACACCCTTCTTGGTCGCCACATCCCACCATGTGGCATCGTGTCTTTACTGCCGTATAACACGGCTTGGCAATGAAATAAATCGTTCTCCTTCCAATGCAACAGCAACAATGTGATTACCAAATAAAATACCACATATGCCATTACCACATTGAATACAATCGCAGCCATATTTGACTCCATAAACATAAGCTCTTTCTTCTTTATTTTTTGTAATTTTGCACAAAACATATAACAACATCACATGGAAAAGAAATTTGCACGAACACTCGTCACCACGGCTTTGCCTTACGCCAATGGCCCCGTCCACATCGGACACCTCGCAGGAGTGTATGTTCCTGCCGACATATACACCCGCTACTTGCGAATGAAAGGCGCAGACGTTATAATGATTGGCGGCAGTGACGAGCATGGAGTTCCCATCACACTCAAAGCTCGTGCTGAAGGTGTGAGTCCACAAGTCATAGTCGACCGATACCACAATATAATTAAAAAATCATTTGAGGAGCTGGGCATCTCATTCGATATCTATTCACGCACCACAAGTAAGATACATTACCAAACGGCAAGCGACTTTTTTCGCTGCCTTTACGACAAGGGTGAATTTATAGAAAAGACATCGGAGCAATATTATGACGAAGAAGCAGGACAATTCCTTGCCGACCGCTATATCGTAGGTACATGCCCGCACTGTGGCAACAACCATGCCTATGGCGACCAATGCGAAAAGTGTGGGACATCACTAAGTGCCAACGACCTGATCGACCCATATTCGGCAATTACCGGCAGCAAACCTGTTAAAAAAGAAACTAAACACTGGTATCTACCTCTCGACAAGTGGGAACCTGCTTTGCGCAAATGGATACTTGAAGACCACAAGGAATGGAAAACTAACGTCTACGGACAATGCAAGTCGTGGCTCGACCTTGGGCTTCAACCTCGCGCCGTAAGTCGCGACCTCGATTGGGGTGTACCCGTACCGGTTGAAGGAGCCGAAGGCAAAGTGTTATATGTGTGGTTTGATGCTCCCATTGGATATATTTCCAACACCAAGGAGCTCTTACCCGATCGTTGGGAAGATTATTGGAAACGTGACGACACCCGCATAATCAACTTCATTGGCAAGGACAATATCGTATTTCATTGCATAGTGTTTCCGGCAATGCTCATGGCCGAAGGGTCATATCAATTACCCGAAAATGTACCGGCAAATGAATTTTTAAACCTTGAAGGAGACAAAATATCAACCTCCCGTAATTGGGCTGTATGGCTTCATGAATATCTCGAAGAGTTTCCGGGCAAACAAGATGTACTGCGATATGTACTTACTGCAAATGCACCCGAAACCAAAGACAATGACTTCACTTGGAAAGATTTCCAAGCGCGCAACAACAACGAATTGGTTGCAATCCTCGGTAATTTTGTCAACCGCTCTATAGTGTTGACACATAAATATTTTAACGGATGTGTTCCAACCTTGGGCGAATTGACCGACTATGACCGTCAAACTCTCGATGAGTTTAAAGACGTAAAAGTAAATCTCGGCCACGACATCGAACACTTCCGATTCCGTGATGCCTTAAAGGATGCAATGAATCTTGCCCGCATAGGCAACAAATATCTTGCTGATACCGAACCGTGGAAACTTGCCAAAACCGACATGGAGCGTGTGGCAACAATACTGAACATGGCTTTGCAAATTACGGCTAACCTTGCAATCGCATTCGAGCCGTTCCTTCCATTTACGGCAGCAAAACTACGCAAAATGATAAACATGCCCGAAGCCGACTGGAACAAGCTCGGAAATATAGATATTCTTGTCGCCGGCAATATTATCGAAAAAACCGAACTGCTGTTTGAGAAAATCGAAGACTCGGTAATAGATGCCCAAATTCAGAAGCTCGAACGCATCAAACAAGAAAATATCATAAAGAATTTCCATCCCGAGCCAATTGCCAATGTCGCCGCAACAATAGACGATTTTGGTAAACTCGACATACGAGTAGGCAAAGTACTCGATTGCCAGCGTGTACCCAAGTCCGACAAGTTATTGCAATTCAAAATCGATGACGGGTTGGGAGGACGTACCATAGTCAGCGGTATAGCCAAGTATTATGCTCCCGAAGATTTGATAGGCAAAGAAGTATGCTTCATAGCCAACCTCGAACCTCGCAAGTTACGCGGCATATTATCGCAAGGCATGATACTTAGTGCCGAAGATGCCGATGGACGACTCGTGGTTATTGGCCCTCACGGCGAAGTCAAACCGGGTTGCCAAGTAAAATAATCAAAGTATTACAATCGATAAATTAGGACACCACCGCTTTGATGTTGATTCCATCAAGGCAGTGGTGTCCTATTATTTATTGTCCTTTTACAGTTTCAATTTCAATAAAGGGAAACAACAATAATTGTGTATTGAAATTTACATCACAAATAGTCCTTTTTCAGTATTTTCCGATAATTTTGCAAATCATCGGTATTACGTCATTATTTAAACTGAAAGCATAATGAAATTCCCACGTCCATTAAGAAATGGCGATAAAATCGCAATACTTTCTCCTGCTTCATACATTGCCCCATCGTTTGTTGACGACGCTGCCGATGTCTTGCGACAATGGGGCTATGAACCTGTAATTTATCCCCATTGCAAAGGCGTGAACGGGACATATAGCGGTACTTGCGAAGAACGTCTTGCCGACTTGCAACAAGCATTCAACGACACTACGGTAAAAGCGATTTTGTGCAGCCGAGGCGGCTATGGAACCGTGCAACTACTGCCATCGCTCGACACCACGCTATTGTGTCGCAATCCAAAATGGGTCATTGGATTCAGTGACATATCGGCACTACATGCAGCAATGTTCAATGCCGGAATCGCAAGCATTCATGCATCTATGACCCGTCACCTTGCCGAACATGGAGGTAACAACCGATGTAATATGTTATTACACGACATATTGCAAGGCCACAGACCCACATATCGTATTGATGCTCACCAACTAAACCGTAACGGCAAATCCGTAGGCACACTCGCCGGAGGAAATCTTGCCGTGCTCAGTGCACTCATCTCTACAACTTATGACATCTTACAACCCGAACGCATTCTCTTTATCGAAGATACAGGCGAAGAGGTTTACAAAGTGGAACGGATGTTGCACACGCTCAGGCTGAATGGCACACTTGCCGGACTACATGGCCTTATCGTCGGACAATTCACCAACTGCCATTCGCCCAACCGTAACGGTGAAACAATGGAACAAATGATAGCTCGTATGGTAACTCCTTACGGATACCCTGTGGCCATGAATTTTCCGATAGGTCACATAGACGACAATATTCCTCTCATAGAAGGGGCAAAAGTATGCCTGACCGTCACACAAGAATCGGCAACACTGCAATTCTTATAATTGCATGTAATAGCATCTCAACATAATATGCAGATTAATGTAGAAATAATAATTAACCATGTACATGAATTTCCGCACATATTTGCTATTTTTGTGAAATAAAAGTGGCAATGTAATGAATCTGAACATATTTCACATAGTATCGGGTAAAAAGTGGGGAGGAGTGGAACAATATGTTTACGACCTCGCATCTGAATTAAAGAAAGCCGGAAACTACGTTGAAATTGTAACTACCAAGCGAGAAATGATACTCAATCGTTATCGCCCGATAGAAATTCCCATTTCAATATTGCCTCTGCGCCGCAAAGCTGATATTGAAAGCCCTATACGTTTTGCACGACTCATCAAGCGCGGACACAACATAGTACATGTACACAATGTGAAAGATGCTCGTATGGCTCTCATAGCCCGACGCATATCAGAAAATCGCAACACACGGGTAATACTCACCAGCCACACGGTGGAAAAGGCAAAAAAGGGGTTTGTTCACCGCATGATATATAACGACCTCGACAAGATAATTTTTGTATCGGAGCTAACGCGAAACGAGTTCCTGCTCAATATGCCGAATCTCGACTTGTCGAAAACATTGGTGATATACGACAGCGTAAAACAGGACCCTACCACTGCCACAGCTTTCGACATTCGCTCACGATATGGCATTGCCCCTCACAAGAAATTGATAATGTTTCACGGCAACATTTGTGAAGATAAAGGGATTTCGGTGTTGCTGAGAGCCATTACCCAACTCGACAAAGATCGTTACCACTTAGTCATAATAGGTCATGGCGAAGTTAAGTACATGGGTATCATAAAAGCCTTTATCGTGGCCAACCAACTACTCCAAAATGTGTCATTCATTCCTCATCAAGACCATGTACAGCCACTTGTGGCACAGTGCGACTTCGGCGTGTTGCCATCAATAGTACGTGAAGCATTCGGAATAACCAACATTGAATATATGATGCTTGGCAAACCCCATATAGCCACCAACAACGGAGCCCAACCCGAATACATCAAAGACCATCATACAGGATTGCTTATTCCGCCAAACGACTACAAAGCATTGGCCGATGCCATTGAAACACTGCTCGACGATGACATATTACGTGGCGAAATGGGCAAAGCCGCCAAACACAAATTCGACACGTGTCTCGACTATTCCCACTTTTTCAAACGCATAAACGAAGCTTACAAATTGTAATACACACAATATTTGAGCCTTTCGTGAATCTCCCTAACCATTTTTTTCTTGCAACAAGCGAGCTTTATAGGCCTTAAGCTGTTTCTGAAACAACAACCGTTTTTGCTTATCCTTGGCCGCCTTTTGGGCAAGATAAGCTTCATACCTTTTTTCAAGATAATTATCGGCCATCATTCACTATTTTACGCAAGTTTTTCTCCCATATAAACAGTACAGGTACCCAACGTCATGCCATGATATCGACAATTAGCAAAACCCGCACGCCCCATTATGTCGCACATATCCTCTCCCTGCGCTACAGCTGCAATACTCTCGGGCAAATAACTGTATGCACGCTTGTCATGCGAAACCATACGACCTGCCAATGGGATAATATGGCGCGTATAAATGTCGTAAAACCAACGCACTATGGGATTAACAGGTGTAGACAGTTCTACTACGCACAATACCCCACCACGACGCAACACTCTATACATCTCACGATACCCATGTTCAAGATGCTCGAAATTACGAACACCATAGGCAACAGTCACCGCATCAAATGTATTGTCGGCAAACCGTAGTGACATGCAATCACCTTCTTCAATCGTTATTTGATTGTCAACAGCCAACCGGCGCATTTTCTCGGCAGCCACCTCAAGCATCGAGTGCGACAAGTCGATGCCTATGATTCCATCTTTCGGATGCAATGTGCGATATAGCTGTATGGCAAAATCACCGGTTCCTGTAGCCACATCAAGAATTTTAGCAGGAGCGTATTGTCCTACCATTTTAACAGCCTTTTTCCTCCACCATTTATCAATCCCCATTGTCATGGCCCGATTCATGAAATCATAAGCCGGGGCAATTGAGTCAAACATTTGCCTCACTTGCCCTGTCTTGCTTTCTGTGTCATTATACGGTTTTATTTTTTCAGCTTTGTAATCCACAGTTGACTGAATAATAGGTGTATGGAATAAGAAATTTTCTATCCTTTAATTGAATTAAGATATTCTTTCACATTTCTCTCAATGCGTAATGCAATATCATCATCCTTAGCAGGGACAAATTTCTTGCCCACTATATGCTCATACAATTCTATATAACGAGCCGATACCGATTCACAGTATTCATCACTCATTTCAGGAACCGACTGCCCGGGCTTACCCATGAAATTATGGTCGATAAGCCATTGGCGTACAAATTCTTTAGAAAGCTGTCGTTGCGGCTCACCTTTTTCAAAACGTTCCTGATAACCTTCACTGTAGAAATATCGGGACGAGTCGGGGGTGTGAATTTCGTCTATCAATATCACCTTACCGTCACGCTTGCCAAATTCATACTTTGTATCTACCAATATAAGCCCCTTTTCAGCAGCCATTTGAGTTCCGCGTTCAAACAGAGCACGCGTATATCGCTCCATCTGCTCATAGTCATCCTTGCTCACTATTCCTTGGGCTATGATTTCCTCTTTCGAGATATTTTCATCATGTCCGGCTTCGGCCTTGGTAGTAGGAGTGATTATCGGTTCCGGGAATTTTTCATTCTCTTTCATGCCATCGGGCAACTTCACTCCACATAATTCACGACAACCGGCAGCATATTCACGCCAGGCACTACCTGTAAGATAACCTCGAATAATCATCTCCACTCTGAAACCCTCGCACTTCAGTCCCACCGTAACCATCGGGTCGGGAGTTGCAAGTTTCCAGTTTGGCACTATGTCGGCGGTAGCATCAAGAAATGTTGAGGCAATTTGGTTTAGCACCTGTCCCTTGAAAGGAATACCCTTGGGAAGTATCACATCAAAAGCCGAAATACGGTCGGTAGCAACCATTACCAACAAATCATCATTGATGTCATACACGTCACGCACTTTGCCGTGATAAACACTTTTCTGACCAAGGAAATGAAAATCGGTATGAGTTAATGTCGTAGCCATCGTTTTATGTTTTTAATTATTAAATTCATTGTCTTCCTGTCCGTGATGTGCTGTAGCCATGCTGCGTTCTTCACTGTGTTGATATGCCTCCACGATAAGCTGCACGAGTTTATGCCGCACTATGTCTTTTTTGTCAAATTCCACACGTCCAATCCCAGGTATCCCATGTAAAATGCCAAGAGCTTGTACCAATCCCGAAGTTACAGAACGAGGCAGGTCGATTTGCGTAATATCACCTGTGATAATCATCTTCGAGCCGAGACCAAGCCTTGTCATAAACATCTTTATCTGGTGGACAGTGGTGTTTTGTGCCTCGTCAAGAACTATCACGGCATCGCTAAGCGTACGGCCACGCATGAATGCCAACGGTGCTATCTGTATTACATTCGACTCCATATACTCTTTCAGCTTCACCGCCGGAATCATATCTTCAAGCGCATCATAAAGCGGCTGCAAATAAGGATCGATTTTCTCTTTCATATCACCGGGTAGAAAACCAAGTTTTTCTCCGGCCTCAACTGCAGGACGCGACAAAATGATTTTTTTCACCTGACGATTCTTCAAGGCTCTGACGGCAAGAGCTATGGCAATATATGTCTTGCCGGTTCCGGCAGGACCGAGTGCAAACGTCAAATCATTTTCTTGAAATGTCTTTACCAGCCGTTGTTGATTAGGCGTGCGACCGGTTATAGGCTTGCCGTTAACGCCATATATTATCACATCATCGAGCTTTACAGCCTTGGGCAATTCGCCACGCACAATATCGATAATCACCTCTTGAGGCAGCTTATTATAACTGGCACAATACTCTTCAAGTTTTTTTATCTTTTCCTCAAAGAGAGAAGTTTCTGCATCATCGCCTATCACTTTGATTATACTGCCACGAGCTGCTATGCGCAATTTAGGGAAAAGATTGCGTATTAATTGGATATTTGCATTGTTGACACCATAAAAGGCTACAGGGTCAACACTATCGACAATTATTATGCGTTCTATCATACAGTTTTAGAAAAACCTTTGCAAATTTACGGATAATATGCGGAACAACCTTATAAAACACATACATAATTATGTCAATTTGTTTACATATGCCGTGAGGCAACATTCTTGTCCTGCCATACATCCCAATCTCAAACCGCCCCTGATGGAACGTATTCAAAACTCAAAATAAAAACGGGTATTTTTATCTAACGCAACTGTTCCAGCAATTTTTTCACATACGGGGTAGGCCGGATATTATAGGCATCGAAAAGATAAGTTTGAGCCAAGGCAACGAGATCTTCCCTGCCAAGATTTGCAGGCGGAACACTATCGGGACACAGAAGTTGCAAAGCATAATAATTACCCAAAGCCAATAATGCATCGTAATCATTGTTCTTCACTGCCAGTATATTGTGATAACACTCTTTAGCTTCGACAAAACGACCGAGATTAACATAAGCATCAGCAAGCACTTTCATATACGCAATATTGCGAGGTCTTTGGCCAAGCAATTCTTCTGCTGTTTCAATGACATGTTGCGAATCGTTGCGGGAAGCATAATAATCCAACAAACAAATGTTTATTTTTCTTTTTATCCAAGGCTGATGCGACTTTATGAGTTGTAGAAATTCGCAATAAGCCCCCGCTTCTCCTATGGCATACGACACCCTGCGTACGCCGTTAAATACAGAATCAAGCGAAATGCCACACTTTTGTGTACGTTCGAACATAGCCATTTCAGTGACACTGTCACCAATCATCGCACTCGACACTATTGCCTTATAATAATACTCAGCCTCATCAGGACGTTCATCGAGCATAAGTTGGTACATCGCAAGTGCACTGTTCCACTCCTTATACTTAAAAAACTGCGCGGCTCTTATGCTGCGAGCCTCATAGCTGTCCGAGGCGGGTGTTCCACCAACTGCCGCAACAACATTTATGGCAACTAACAATATGGCAAATATCCTCATATAAAATTCACGTTACAGGTATTATGGTCCAATGCAACGGCAACAGGTCACGTGCATTTATACCATTACCCCACCGTTGCGGCGTTATCACTATCTTGTCGGGATTCGTATTGAGATAAGCCGCCCACCAATCGGCAAGCGTAGCCGACATCACCACATGCCCTGCCGAAGCCATCAATTGCATAAGTTCTGATTGCTCCATACCCTTGCTATTCAGCAATGTCACATTGTCAGGCAACCCAACTATGTTTTTGCGTACCCATGCATGACTGTCACAAAAAACAAAAAATTCGGCATCAGGCAAAAACGTATTGATATTAGCAACGGCCCAATTGTAATAGTCACAAGTGCAGGTGTTTCCTCTCGCATCAGGAGTACATATGTGCATGGCAACCGACCGATTGCGGTCATCATGTATTACTTGCCTTAATGCATTGAATTGACCTTTCATCGGACGAAATATAAACTGTTTGCGCACCTCATCCTCAATGCATTCGAAATAATGGTAACTCAGCCACGACCCATCCAAAAGAATATTTCCTTGTGACAGGTTCATTACTTTGGAAAAATTTGCTCCATCGGCAGGCTCATGCACATGTACATATTCCTTGTATGCACGCTTTCCCCACGGCAACCTCAATCGGCTCATTGTTTCAAATTTATCTCCATGTGTCAATTCAAAAACATCAATTGGCAACAAATACCTGCCCGACATACACACGTCACTGTCGGATGCAAGCAGGCTGAGGAAGAAAGCATACTGAAACATTTGTTGGCCAAGCGAGCCGTATATCTTTACAACTTTCATAAGGTTTTATTGCATATCCCACACCTGCAAAGGTAGCTTACGACAGAATCTTTTACATCAATTTCGGCTGTTTTTAATCAAATTTGGCAACATATTGAGCCATTTCATGCCACACAACATGCTTTTTCGGCATATTTATTTGGTGCTGTCGGTTTTTAGCATGATATTTGCACCATGAATAAATGATTAGATGAGTTAATTAAGAGAATACACGCCGAAGTGCATTTTAACGATTAAAAACTAAAACGCTTATGATTTCGAAAAATTTCCTTTTACGGGCGTTTTTGTGGTATTTCCACACCGCCGCAGAGGCTTACAAATAAGCCATTGACACATTAGAAAACTAAAAACTTACATCTGATAATTGGATTGCATTGCACAAGGGGGCTTCGCAATCCTTTTTTGTCGTAATTTTGCCAATTATAATAATACAAATTAATATGGATGTCATACTGATAGTTTTGGGGGCAATATGCATGCTGACCGGACTGGTAGGATGTATTGTCCCGATGCTCCCCGGACCGCCATTGTCGTATATAGGTCTTCTACTGCTTCATTTCACCGGCATGGTCGAATTCTCCACTACCAAATTGCTGGTGTGGCTTGCAATAGTTGTGATAATACAGTTATTAGACTATTTTGTACCTCTGCTCGGCACAAAATACTTCGGGGGCAGCAAATGGGGAGCACGAGGATGCATCGTAGGAACCGTCATCGGGCTGTTTTTCATGCCTTGGGGAATCATACTTGGACCCTTTATCGGAGCTTTGGCAGGTGAACTGCTCAGTGGCAGCAAAACTTGGAAAGCCGTTAAATCGGGAGTTGGCTCATTGATAGGCTTCCTTGCCGGAACCATACTTAAATGTGCGGTATGTGGCTACTTTATATGGCAATTCGCTTCAGCTCTGATATGAACAATCGTGCCATTATTGTACGGTATAACACATAAAATATTTATACGAATCACCGTCTTGTTGAACGGCAAGCACAAGTTCACCCCTGTTTTCAGGAACTACAGTCATGTACATCGCATCCGAAGCGTCGGTAGCCCATTCACGATACCATGTTTTTCCATTTATAATCGCCCATTTCATCCCGGTGCGAGACTTAATCTTAAAAGTATAGCTCTGCCCGACTTTCAGGACTCCACTTAGCGGCATTCCTTCAACGTTGCAATCTACCACCGAAGCATAAAATTTAGGCAAGCTTTTAACCGAACCTTTCCTCACTTCAGCAAGTAACCTTTTGCCATCCACGCCATACTTTTGTAAAGCGTTCAAATCAAAATTTGGCAGACTTGTGATCTCCGGCATCAAAAATGGATTGGCAGCCTCGAGTTTGGCAAGATCATAAGCATTCGGTTGAGGAACTTCATACACAACAACCGACGAATATTCATTGCCACCCGTCTGGTTAAAACCAAGGTGGACTTTCCCGGTGGTGGCTGGCATATAGTCGATATAATAAGTATTTCCCTGCAACTGCCAATCTCCATACATTGCTATATCATCGATAAGGGCTATATTGCACTTCTGCAACTTCTGCACGGCAAAACGATAGTTCTCTCCGATGCGCAATTCCTTCTGCATTGGCATTTCCACTATCCGCAACTTTCCGGCACCACTAACGTAAATGCACGGTAAATCGGTATCACCCGACATGCACCTGTTATAAATTGTTTTTGCATCAAATCCATATTCTCCCCACGTAGGCTTTATGTCAGGCAATGCATCAAATTGCGACCTGCTGATCGGTTGTGGAAGAAATTGATAAACCGGATCATCAGGGAAATGAGTAAAAATCATCCAATACGGATCCACATGAAACCATGAGTCATCATTGTCGCTACGAATGAATACCGACCCGTCCACAGAGCCGGCACCCCACGTAGGGTCTATTATTATTCCTGTATTCGGCTCCTCGACAATGGCAAAAATCCATGCATGGCCTTCGGCAGGAGAATTAAGGCTCTTGGCAATACCTCTCACGATAACAGACCTAAGCCCTATAGGTTCGGCAAGACGGTAAAACAATTCACTATATGCCTGGCATACCCCTCTGCGTTTGTCCCAACATTCGTCGGCAGTGTATATGCTGCGCGATGTATCGTAGCTTATGTTGTCACAAAGCCACCGGTAAATCGCTTTTGCTTGCTCATACTTGCTACTGCAACCGGCAGTAATCTGCCGCGCAGCCTGCGAATAATCATACCGTGTCGCCGATAGCTGTTGTTCAAAATCGGTCTGTGCCCAAGCAACTACATACACAAACAACGTAATAATAGCCACAAAAATTCTCATAGATATATAGGTTTTAAGTTTTCCTATCGCAAATTTAGCAATCTTTTTCCATTCATAATTGCTCTGGCACACACTTCCTTTAACAAATGCAAACACACGTACAAACATCGCAATCCGTATTTTTCATGGGGCAAGCCTGCATTTTCCCCGGGCAAATTTGTCTATACGTGAATATTTAGTTACTTTAGGTCGGTTTTTTGATGTAACAAAGATTATGTAAAGCCCCGTCGCCGCTTTGACCATGAAGCGGCAACCACCACGGCGGCAAAACAACCAAAAACACACAAACAATAATGGCAAACAATAATTTGAAAGAAGCAAAGGCGGCCAAGAACGACGAGTTTTATA
>CAYNBZ010000036.1:0-24224 GCA_964395975.1 uncultured Muribaculaceae bacterium
TGCCGTTTTTTTAACGAAGACACTGTCTTGCCGTTGGTGGTAGGTTGCCGTGCGCTGATGTATTAAACTACATAAATTCTAATCGTGTAAACTGTATTTACTTGACTATTACTTTTTTAGATTGATTGTTGGCTATTATGATGTATATACCATGTTCTAAGGAAAGTGTCATAATACCATTCACTGTACCGTTAAACTTTTGTTTTGCATCAATGGAAAAAACTTTGAAATTTGTAGCGTTGTCCGCCATCAATGTCAACTGTCCTTTGTTGGACGAAAATGCGTTCCAGTCGGAATGGCTCTCGATAGTTTTCGAGGTTAAAGACGATGATTGGGGATAGTCGCTAATGATAATGTCATCAATTCTAACTCGGTATCCGTTCTGTTGTTCCAATCTGAATCGAACATTGTCGGTCAGGTTTAGTGTGATGCTGAATTCTTGTAATGAGCCATTGGTGAGGGTGACGGTCTGTGCGAGAGTCCATGTAGAACCACTGTCAGTAGAATAACTTATTGCCAAATCACTATCGCTATCGTTGTTGAATGTAGCACCATAAAATGATAGGACACCGGCTCCATTTAATTTGTCTTCTGCCATTTCTATACAACCGCCGTCACTAAATCTCAGGCGAGCGCAGTATTTACCATGAGGTTCATCACTCGAATCGGCAAGATACATGCCTGTCAGTTGCCACAAGCATGCATTTCCCTGAAATGTGCCGGTATAATAACTTACCGGATAGCCTATCCATTCAAAATCTTCGAAGAATGTCGTTGATGTGGACGTGTCATCGTCGTCGTTGTCGTCACCGGTCGAGTCATCGTAGATCCAACCCTCGTTTTGTTTGTCCCCCCAAATATATTCGGCCATTTCCGGATGGTCTATAAATGGATTGCGATTGTGCTGACAACTGTAGATTACTTCATTGCGGTCTGTTTCTTTTTGACTTACCGGATCTTGGCGATGCCAATCCATGAGCATATTTACCGCCCATGAACTAAAACATGGGTAGCTGTTGCCTGCGAGTTGGTCACTGCTCCAATCGCCAATGAGGCTATTGTAAGCGGCAGCCATATAAAAATAAGTGCGAGCAAAATCACCCTTATATTCATCATCCGGCTCAAAGACAATACCGGTGTAGCCTTCATAAGTGGAAGTTCCAAGGCGTCCGAGAGCTTCTACACCGTTTGCAGAAGGCAATGTTGTCCCATTGGCACATTCACCATAAGGATAATTGTCTCGTTGATTGTTTACACGGGTGTCGGTGGGGTATATGTGAAAAGCATCACTGTACATGGGATATGCGTCATTAAACCAACTTTTGGGCATTGAATGTTCACGATTGTAGTTTACTCCAATGGATGAACTGTTGTCGCCATGATTTTCGTCACTTCCCGGAATATATTGTGACGTTGAGTACATGTCCCAAATAGTACCGTCTTCTCTTACATCGCTTTCTTTGAACACATTCCAAAGACTACTATAACCCACATCTTCGTGTTCGCCAACTATTGTTTCCAAAGCTTCAAGCAATTCTCCTTTATTAAGACCTTTTGCTTTTTCGTAATACCCTGAAGGAGCATTGGCTGCGGCCGGCAATGTGAATAATGCCAACAATAGTGATGTAAATGTCACTCGGTTTCGTATAATAGCAGATAGTTTCATCATTAGGTAATTTCGGCTTTATTATATATTTTGAAGTCGTTTTTATCTTTCAGCCTTTATTTTCCCTGCAAGCATACCGCAGGCAGCGGCAATATCTTCACCGCGACTTTGGCGGATTGTGCAGATTATGCCATGCGTATTCAGTGTATCACGGAAGTGTATCATAACTTCATTGTCAGCTGGTTTGAGGTTTATGCCGGGTATGGCATGAAACCTTATCAGATTGACCCTGGCATCGGTCGATTTAAGTATCTTTGCCAAAGCATCGATATGTGCATCATCATCGTTTATTCCTTTCCACATAATATACTCAACCGAAAGTCGGCGTTGGTGGTGGAAATTATAATTTCTCAACAATTCAAAGATTTTTTGCAATGGATAAGCTTTTTCTATAGGCATTAATGAAAGACGTTCTTCGTGATAAGGAGAATGAACACTTATTGCCACATGCACATTTGTGCATTCGAGCAGTTGCTTTAATCTCGGTATGATACCTATTGTTGAAACGGTTATACGTTTGGGACTCCACGCAAATCCCCATTTGGATGTCATGATTTCGATTGCACGCAACACTTCATCGATATTGTCGAGCGGCTCGCCCATCCCCATAAACACGATGTTGGTTAGTTGTTCGGCTTGTGGGATGCTCAATACTTGATTTATGATTTCGCAGGTCGAGAGGTTTCCGTGAAATCCTTGGCGACCGGTCATACAAAAGTAGCAATTCATTTTACACCCACATTGTGAAGAAATACACAATGTAGCACGGTCTTTATCGGGAATATAAACGCTTTCTATCGAAAACTCCTCATTTGTCGGGAATAAATATTTTATAGTTCCATCGACGCTTTTTGCACTATGGCTTGGAGCATAACGTCCTACTTTGTAGTGTTGTGACAATTTGGCACGATTTGTTTTTGACAAGTCGGTCATTTCGGCTATGTCTGTTACATGCTTGTTATATAGCCATTTGCAAATCTGTCCGGCTGTAAATCGGGGCATACCAAGGTCATTCACGACAACTTGTAGCTGTTCAAGTGTCATACCCAGTAAAGGCATCTTAATAGCTTCCATCATGTGTTTATTTATATTTACAAAAATATGCAAATTCTGTAGAATAATCTCACAAAATGAAAGGATATCTTCAACAACTGTCGTTTCAAAAAACGAGGAGAGTTGACAATGCTATGCCAACTCTCCATTCCTGTTTAATTCATGAGAGGAGATTAAGGTTACACTCTTACCCAAATGTACACATATACCTATTGATTATTTAAAAACTTATTCCATTTAACATGCAACCTACTTTTGAGGCACAAGACGAATTGCAAAACCTCCGCCGGGTGCGATATGTTGCTTCAAGCGTGTCTTACGGTTCACCTTTTTTGTGGTGATGTTGTAAGACTGCGGATTGTCAATGTAATGAGCGTCTTTGCCATCGGCATATATAGTTGCTTCATAATTTACACCTTCGGGCAAGAAACTGAAATTTATTTCAGCCACACGGGCATTCTCGTCGGTAATTCCGCCAACGTACCAGTCATCAGAGTGCTTGTCCTTGCGAGCCACTGTGATATAGTCCCCGGGTTCTGCTTCAAGGTAACGACTGTCGCTCCAATCAACAGGAACATCTTTTATAAACTGGAAAGCATCGGCAAAACGGCGGTAATTATCCGGCAAGTCACAAGCCATTTGTAACGGACCGGGCATCGTAAGGTACAAGGCAAGTTGTCGGGCAAGCGTCGTGAGAGCCTGGCCGGTCTTTCCCTCATTATAGTAGCTTAGGCGTGTTTCAAACAATCCGGGAGTGTAGTCCATCGGACCTCCTTTCAACCGTGTAAATGGTAACAGCGTAGTGTGCTCGGGAGGATTGCCACCCATCGACTCGAATTCTCCACCACGAGCCGATTCCTGTGCAAGCCAATTGGGATATGTACGGCACAGTCCCGTGGGACGCACTGCCTCGTGGCTATCTACCATGATATGATAGTCGGCGGCACGTTGTGCCACATACAGGTAGTGATTAACCATCCACTGCGACGAATGGTACTCACTGCGCGGAATGATTGTACCTACATAACCGGTCTTGACTGCATCATATCCATGATCGACCATAAACTTGAACGCACGGTCGAGCTGACGCTCATAGTCGGCAGCATTGGCGGCAGTCTCATGATGCATTATCAATTTCACATCACGCTCTGCGGCATATCGCTGCAATGTCTCAACGTCGAAGTCGGGATAAGGCTTGTCGAACAAGAACTGGCGATTCTTACGATAGCTTGCCCAGTCTTCCCAACCTTCGTTCCAACCCTCTACCAATACCGATTTAATACCACTTTCGGCAGCAAAGTCAATATATCGCTTTACATTCTCGGTGTTGGCGGCATGGCGGCCGTTAGGCGTGATTTTGGAATAATCGGTAATTCCTGGTATGGCCTTGTAATAGTCGCTATATGCCCATGTGCGTTGAGTTCCGATAAACATCTCCCACCACACCCCGATAAACTTTTGGGGTTTAATCCACGATGTGTCTTCAATCTTGCAAGGTTCATTAAGATTGAAGATTAATTGCGATGCAAGTATGTCGCAGGCATTATCGGTGATAATAATCGTGCGCCACGGAGTGTCGAACGGCAACTGCAAGTAGGCAGCCACTCCGTTACGGTCGGGTGTCAGGTGTGCCGACAAAGTGTAAGTGGCAGTGTCAACATTGAGCGACATCGCAGGATAATTGACCAATGCGGCTTCATGTATATTGACGTAAAAATTACCCTCCGCACCTTTTATCAACAACGGCGTTTGCACGGCAACCTCCTTTATGGCATGGCTCTCGCTGTGTCGACCTTTGCGGACATCCAAGGCATGCGCAACTTGCGACAGAGGTGAAGTCACATACAGATACTCATCGGTATCGTAATCGCCCGGAATACAAAACATGGTATGATCGTCCGTAAAGTTAAATTCGGTCAACTCTTCCATCAGGGTGAGGTAGTTCACGGCATCCTGTTCGGGTAGCTCATAGCGAAAACCCAGCCCATCGTCAAACAAGCGGAAACGTATCGTCATTTTCACACCGTGCTCGCGGTTCTGCTCCATGTCAACGGAAATCTCGTTGTAATGGTCGCGCACCTGCGCATATTCACCCCATATGGGAGTCCACATCTCGTCGTGTGAGCAAGTGGCAGTACCGGTGATAGTGAACCCTTGTGTAAAATCGCCCCCGTTTCCCTTAAGTCCAAGTCGGCTTGGTGCAACTACGACCTTGCCGTCGAATTCAAGAGAATATAATGGCTGCCCTGTCTCGTTTACAGCCACATCAAGCTGCAATCTGCCATTGGGCGAGGTTAACGTTGTTGCCGAAACCGGCATACCAACTGCACACGTCACGACAATCAACGATATATATAACAGTTGCTTCATAATTTCTTAATAATAAATAAGTAAAGGTAATTGCTTACTTGTAATATATTGCATAACCATAACCATCGAGCTCGACATCAACGGGCATGGATGATACCGTGGCTCCGGTGAGCATGTTTTGCATCGATGTGCCCGAAATCGATATTGGCACTTTTGCCGACGCAGCCTCAGAAGTGGTATTCACCATCACCAGCAGAACATGGCTGGATGTAGTGCGAGTGAATGTGACCACGTTTCCTGTTGAATATGTGCCCAGAGACCCACCTCGCACATCGGCAGTGGCAGCATATATTTCATTAATTTTTGCATAAACGGCTTCACGGTCATCGTCCCACGTGAGAGGAATATAAGAGAAGAACGAGAGAGTGGACCTCCCTTCCAAAACAGTTTCCATCGACGAGTATAGCAATGGTATGCCATCGAGCATTGCGGTGAGCACATAAGCAGGCTCAAGTGCATCGACCGAACCATATAGCGAATTCATGCTGTATGACATTGCCACATCATGATTGTTTACATACCGCATTACATGTTTGCCCTCGGGCACATCGTCGAGCAATGCCGAAGCACTGCTTAAAAAGGCAATGGGTGTAGTGCTTCCCTTAAAGAGATTACTCACTAACGTTGCATACGACCAGTCATAAATCATATCGAAACCATCGGTGAAGTAGTCGGTACCCTCTGACTCCGAGAGCATTATCAAGTCACTGTTAATAGCCCGTAACTGAGTTATCGCATCCGTCCAAAAATCGTGTGGCACGCCATCGGTGTAATCACAGCGGAAACCGTCGATATCCGCAGTTGTTACCCAGTATTTCATGGCTTCAATCATTGCGGCACGCATGTCGGTGTTGTCAAAGTTCAAGTCGGCCACATCAGTCCAGTTTTGCTCTTCAGGCGATATAATGTTCCCGTTGGAGTCTTGCGTGTACCAGTCGGGATGGTCGGTAATCCATTCGTGATCCCACGAAGTGTGGTTTGCCACCCAGTCAAGGATGACTTTCATGCCCAAGCTGTGAGCGGTGGAAACGAGCGACTGCAAATCGGCAAGAGTGCCATAACGCGTGTTCACCGAATAATAGTCCTTGATACAATATGGCGAACCTATTGATTTTAACTCTCCGGGTTCATATATAGGCATGAGCCACAGCACGGTAGTACCCATAGCCTTAATTTCGTCGAGACGGGCATTGATAGCAGCCAAGCAGCCGTCGGTTGCAAAAAATCGAGGATTCGCCTCATATATCACCATGTCGCTTGCCGATACTGCATCTTCATTGGATGCTGTTGGCATATCATTGCCGTCATCGTTCGAGCATCCCCCCATCGAGAGGAGGGAGCTCGTTAACATTAATGACGATAAAATGAATTTTAGTTTCATTACTTATAGAATTTTGATGACTATTTCCATTCGCTCACACCATCGGTAGAGACTGTCAAATAATAATCACGATTTAACGTCACACCATAATCTGAGAGTTGAGTGCCGTCATTGTTATGGAAAATAAAGTACTGCGACTCACCGGAGCCCTGTATTTCCCAATATGTACAGTTTACCCCGTCAACTTCGGTATAACCGGTGGGCAGCATACCGGGCCATGCGCCAAAGAGATCGTTGACGTCGCCCCAAGTATAGAGGTATAGTGTTTCCCAGCCGGTAAGGTCCTCGACATATATGGTATATGTTTCCGACTGGACTTGCGCGTTGCTGTCGTTATCATCGGTTTCGTCCGAACTTCCACCGGTGTAGGTATCGGGGTCAACTTCGGTACCGCCACTCGATGTAATCGAGAAGTAATAATCACGGTCGAGTGTCACACTTGCAAGGTCAAACTGGCTACCACCGTTATTGTTGTTCATGATTATGTTGTGAGTAGTGCCCTCATAAGCTTCACCAGTATCGAAATACATGTAGGTAACACCATTGATGACTGTTTCACCTGTCGGGGTCGCACCCGGCCACGAGCCAAAGAGAGAGTCGCCGCCATCGTCCCATGCATACATGGCAATGGCATCCCAGCCTGTAAGATCCTCAATGAAGATTGCATAACCGTCATGCTCTACAATGCTGCTTTGGTCTATTTCCGTAACGCCGGTGGAAGTAACTTCCAGATAGTAGTCACGATCGAGTGTCACGCCGAAGTCAGCCAATTGACTGCCGTTGTCGTTATTGTTGAATATCAGGCTTAAAGATAGCCCTGCATTATCTGCACCGGTGTCGAAGTATTTGTAGGTAACACCACTAATGGTTTCCGTACCGGTTGGTAGCATACCCGGCCAGGAGCCGAATGCCTCGGCATCGCCCCAAGCATACAATGCAAGCTCGTCATAGCCGCTGTTGTCGATTACATATATCACATAACCGTCATGTTCCACCGATTCATCATCACTGGTAGCAAAGTAAGAAGCCCAGCGTGTAACAGTGATGTTGGTGCGTGTTCCCACTTCCGGATTATCGTAATGCAGCGTGCTGTCGCCCTGTAACGCACGTTCCTCACCTTGCGAAACTGAATAGAAATAAAAACCGTCGGCAAGTGAGGTGCCCGATGCGAAAGTCTCAGGGTCGAGGTATATGCCATACTTGTAGTCATAGTCTGAAGCCATTTCAAGTTGCCACACTGAATTTCCCACCACAGCATCTACATCGTTGCCATTGAATGTACCCACGATATACATTTCATCGTTAGAGGGAGTATATGACGGCACTATCACTTCGAGCAGAATGCGGTCGCTGCGCAACTCAAACCGCGGCAGTTCGCTTTCGAAGATTATTTCTTCCTTGTCACAACTTTGCAACATTGCAAGCAACGGCATCATTGCCAATAGCAACATCGCATATATATAATTCTTTTTCATTGTGTATTCTTTGATTAAGATAGAGTGAATTAATAATTAGGATTCTGCACAAGACCGGGGTTTACCGTCAATGCCGATTGTGGCAACGGGAACCACTCATAGCGGCTGTCGCGCTGAGCCGAAAGGTCATAGCCGGTTTCGGTATCGCGACCGAAGAACCACCATTGTCCTTGGGTGAACTTGTTGAAGCGACGCAAGTCGGTACGGCGGCGGCGACCCTCATTGAGGAATTCAAGCCCCCATTCGCTCAACATCCAGTCTTCATCAAAGGCAGTGAAGCCGGGACCGGGTTCCTCTATAACACTAGCATCGAGGAAGTAACGGCTACGCACCGAATTCACCAATTCCTTGGCAGAATTGGCATTACCGGCACGCATTCGGCACTCGGCAAGGGTATAGACACATTCGGCAAGGCGGAATTCAACTTCGGGAATATCGAGGTAGCTAAGACCTGTGCTTTCGGGCAACATTGGATACTTCATAAGGCGTATGCCCGAGTTGGTTTCGCCCCAACGGGGATTCATCACAGTTGAAAGTGTACGTCCGTTACCAAGGAAAGTACCCACTTGGTCAACGTACACCAGTGGCTGACCGTCACGGTCGGCATCGGCAACCACAGCCTCGCCGGTAGAGCGGTTGAGCATCGCGCCAATCAAGAAGATACCGTTGTATTCTCCCGTGGCATCGTCATAATAGAAATTCTGCTTGCGAATGTCGGCATCGTTAAAACGGTCGAGCACGGCACCCAGCTTGTCGCCATAGTCGAAAAGGAAACTCTGTGGATTATCGGTACCTCCGGTAGTCAGTATATTACCCGAGTTGTCTTTCGACGGAACAAGGCAGAAACAGTTCCAACCCGAAGTTGAGAATGTCTGACCCACAATCTCGTCATAGTTGTAAGGCAGGAATGGGGTATTGCGGTTGTTGTTGGTGAGCTGTCCCTCTTCTTGTGCAAATGCAAACACCACTTCGGGGCAAGATACGTTACCGTTTGAGAATATGTCGCGATAGTCATCGGCAATTGAGTAAGTGCCATAGTTACCATCTATGATTTCCTGTGCCAGCGTCGCACATTCGCTGTAATGATCTTCACCTATGAACACCTCGCTATTGAGCAACAGCCGCATCTTCAGCATTCGGTTCATACCCTGATTGATGCGCAAACGTGAACTGCCTGAGCCATCCTCCTTCAACAGTGCTGGATAGCTTTCGTCAAGTTCCGTTGCGATGAAATCGTAGATGATTTGGCAACCTTCGTCAAAGTTGGTCGAAGCCGAACCCGGTATGTCGCCGCCGGTGCTAGTATTGAGCGGGAGTGCACCGCCCCACAATTCGAAGTTATTGTAATAAGCCCATGCACGCAATGTGCGTACTTCGGAGATATACATTTCCTTGCTCTCTTCGCTTATGCCTATATCACTTGCATCCAGTGCACTGAGATCCTCGACAAGGGTGTTGCACAATCCTATTGTTGTCCATGCAGTTTCCCAAGCGCTGCGAATGATTACACTCTCGGTGTTCCACGATTGCGCCGAAAGTACAAACTTTTCGCCTTCGTCCCAACCCCATGCACCGCCATTCCATGAACGCCAAGCCACTTGGTCGGCACTTAATTCGTTGAGATACCAGAAATATTCGAGAAAACTTGTCGTTGCCGCAGAATATACAGCGGCAACAGCACCCTTCACGCTGTTTTCGTCTTGATAGTAAATCGAGGCATCAATGCGGTCAAACACCTTCTCATCGAGATCGGTACACGACACCATCGTTGTCCCGCCAATGGCAACGGCACATGCAGCGGCCAGCCAATTGTATTTAGTTTTATTCATAATATTCGTCGTTATATGTCAATGTGAAATAAGTATAGGTTATTTAAATCTGAATGTTACACCAAGTGTGAGCTGCGTAGCTTGCGGATATGCGCTATTCACGTCAACACCCGGAGTAATGCCCGTAGAGGTGACAATCGACGGGTCGTTGCCCGAGTAACCGGTGAGCGTGAACAGGTTCTTTGCAGCAAGGTACACACGCAGGCTTTCAACAAACTTGTGGCTCTTGAACGGAACGGTGTAACCGAGTGTAACATTGGCAAGCTTGAAGTAATTTCCATTTTCAAGGAAATAAGACGAGATGATACCGCCTCCGGTTTTAACGTCACTGTCTTCGAGGTAGGCACTGCGCAGCACGTTGTCGCTGCCGCTTCCCTGCAAGCCCATGCCATATTTGCGCATGTTGAAAATCTGGTGTCCGAATGCACCTTGGAACATCAGGCTCAAGTCGAAATCGCGCCAACGCAGGGTGTTGTTCCATGTGAGGAAGTGTTCGGGAGCTCCGTTGCCTATATAGCGTTTGTCTTCGGCTGTGGCTTGGGCGGTAAGTATCTTTTCGCCATCCTTGTTGTAAACGAGCATGTTGCCATCTTCGTCAACACCGGCATATTCATAGCCGTAGAACTGACCGATCTTGCCACCTTCCTGCACACGGAAGAAGTATTCGCTTGTTCCCACGCCAGGCTTCAGGTAAAGATCAATGTAAGATGCCTCGTAGATGTCATTTGAAAGCTTGGTGAGCCTTGTTGTGCCATAAGAATAATTTATGCCGGTTGTCCATTTGACAGGAGTATCAACAAACACATCGCCTGTGAGCGAGAGTTCGATACCGGTGTTCTTGGTCGTACCCACATTCACCATGATGTCGGAATATACATACGGCGGCTGCGGAGCGGTGTAGGTATAGAGCAAGTCGCTGCTGCGACGGTCGAAGTATTCAACCGAACCATACAGGCGATTCCACAACATGAAGTCAATACCATAGTTGGCACTTGACGACTTCTCCCATTTAAGTTCAGGATTTGCGTTGTTAGATGGGGCATAGCCGGTGACCCATTGACCATCGATGTAATATTTGCCGTAGGTCGAATATGTGGCAATCGAGAGATATTCATCAAAGTCGCTGCGGCCGGTCACGCCATAAGAAAACCGTGGCTTTAGGCTTTGCACGATGTCGTTGTGGTCTTCCAAGAACGGCGTTTTTGCAATTTCCCAAGCCAACGATACCGACGGAAATGCACCCCAATTGTTACCGGAGCCAAACTTGGTAGAACCTTCGTAACGTATCGATGCTGATGCAATAATCATGCTGCGCCAGTTATAGTTGACACGACCGAAGAAGCCTATCAGTGTAGATTCCGACTTACCGGAATACATTGAAGCCATGCCTTCTTGCAAGTAAGACCCCGAACCGATGCCATACCACAGGGCATTGTCAAATGTAAAGTCATTGTTCTGCATGAACATCTGTTCATAGTCGTCACGTTCATAGGTATAGCCCACCATTAATTTCACGTCGTGATCATAGGTGGTGAAGAAATAGTTACCCAGCCATTCCACACGGTTGGTCCACCACTTTTGGTAAGTTATAGAGGCACGGCCCGCATAACCGTTCCAATACGACTCGCTCGAAGTAGATGGCGTATAGTAGTCGCTTTTGAGGTCGTTGTAGTCATAAGAGTAGGATACCTGTGTGTTGATCGAGTGCTTGCCACTGCTCCAAATATTCCACTTTGCATCGACCGACCCAAGGATATAAGTGCGGTTGCCTTGACTCGTTTCGAGTGTGAGCTTTCCCACCGGATTTGCCACGCCTGTTGACGTTGTGGGCTGATAAAACGAGCCGTCATCGTTATACAC
The DNA here is from genome assembly GCA_964395975.1 of uncultured Muribaculaceae bacterium. Lineage (GTDB taxonomy): Bacteria > Bacteroidota > Bacteroidia > Bacteroidales > Muribaculaceae > Avimuribaculum. Next base: position 11,635 of record CAYNBZ010000036.1, read on the forward strand.
CGGCATTGTGGGGTTCAATGTCATAGCGGTGTCAAACATGTCGCTGTCGCCCCAGTCCTCTTTGACATGACGGGCATTCAATGTGAACGTTAGTTGCAAACGCTTGTCGAGGAACATCTGTTGTATCGACGCACGTGCGCCATATTCCTCACGTGCACTCACAATGTCAAGACCTGTGGCACGCTTGTAGTTGACCGATGCATTGTAATAGCCGTTTTGCGTGCTGCCGTCAATCGACACATATTGGTTGGTATCATAAGAGAAATCACGCATCAACTCGTCATACCAGTCGGTGCTTGCACCATAGTCGTTACCACGACGTGAGCGACGAAATTCATCGGCCGAGAGTATGTCGGGCTTGCCTTTGGCAAAGTTAACGGCAAAATAGCTGTCATAGGTGATGACAGGTTTACCCGGTGATCCCGACCCTTTTTTTGTGGTGATAAGAATAACACCGTTGGCACCGCGCGTACCGTAGATTGCTGCCGATGCGGCATCTTTCAACACGGTCATCGATTCGATGTCTTGAGGAGCAAGAGTGCGAATGTCACCACCCGCGATACCGTCGATTACGATAAGTGGCTCGTTACCTGCCGAGATTGACGTAGCACCGCGCACCTGCAACGATGACGTGCTATTGGGGTCGGCGGGAGAAGTGGTTGACACGTTAAGACCTGCGACCTTTCCCGAGAGCATTTCCATAACATTGTTCATACCGCCTTGCTGGAACTGGGCCTTGTCGATTTGCACAATCGAACTGGAGAGTTCCTTGCGGCTCAATGAACCGTAGCCCACCACCACCACTTCGTCGAGAAGCTGGCGATCCTCGCTCATCACAACATCGATTACCGAACGTCCACCGACTCTTTCTTCGATGGTCTTGTAACCAATCGACTCAAATACGATAATTGCATCGGATGGTACATTTCCTAAGGCATATTTTCCATCAATATCGGTTGCCACTCCGTTACCGGTTCCCTTTACCATGACGGTAGCACCAATAACGGTCTCGCCGGATTGACTAATGACAGTACCCGACACCGTTTGCTGGGCAAACGCCGACACTGAAGCAACCATCACGCCCGACAGAATTAACACCTGCCTCAAAAGGCACTGCTTGGCTTGATTAAATTTTTTCATCTGTTAACTTTTAGATTTTAATGATAAGTTTAGTTAGGTAATTAGTAGCGAAACACTATTTCAATCGTATATCACAAAATTGTTAAAACAATGTGAGATTGTATAGCCCACCAAAACCAAATCTAACTATATCAAAAAGCTAACAGGTTGTTTTGTAAATATTTAATCTTCTTTTAACACATTAAAAACCAAAACTGTTTCTTATTTAAATTATGGCTGAAATACGGCAATTTTCATTATTTGGTTGTTAAAATCGGCAGGATTAAGCGAACGCTTCTTGCGTTTCGAACGATAGGTGTGAATGGTGGCTATGGAGCAGCGCAAAAACTTCGCAATTTTGGCACTGTCGTTTATTCCAAGCCTGATAAGAGCAAACACGCGCAACTCGGTGTTGAGCTTTTCATCCTCTTTAAGGATTATGCGTTCCTCTTCCGGCAACAAGGCGTTGAACTGTTCGACAAAGTTCGGAAAGATGTTAAGAAATGCCGAATCAAACGACGTATAAAAATCTTTGAGCGTGTCGTTAATGAGGATTGTAGAGCGTAGCGACTTGTATAAGTCTTCAATCCGGCTTGATGCGGCCTGCTGATACAGCTTCTTACGATATTGTTCAAGTGTGGATATATAATTGGAACACAATTCCATGAACTTACCTATATATGCCTCCTTTATGCGACTCGACTCGTTGAGTGCTGTATTGGTACTGTTGAGTGCGGCATTTGCCGACTGCAATTCCTCGTTGAGCCTAAACAGCTTGTCCTTGGTTGCCGCTACGAGACGCAAACTGCGTGATACTGTGCGCAACTGCTTGATGATGAAAAACACCGACACTATAAGTCCCACGACCAATGCACTGATTGCTATAATATATGTCTTAAGTTGCAATTGCATTTGTTGCTGTATGGCTTCGTATGCATCTATGGCAAGAGGCAAGACATTGGCTACCTGATTCTTTCGCATACGAGCCGAAAAGAAGTTGGCATCTTCAAGGCTCTTTTTCAGATAATTGTAGGCATGGTGTACATCTCCTTTCCCGAAACGAAATTCGGCAAGCGAACGCAATGCCAGATTTTCTTTCACCGACCCCTCGATGTCGGACAGGGCACTGAGTGCAAGATAATGCTCATATTGCTTGTCATCTTCACTCATATAGGTATGTGCCAGCAACGATGCTATGACAGAATATTCACGTGTGGCAAATTCATAATTTTCAAGCTTCTGTCTGAAAAATTCAATGGCTTCTTGCCGCCTGCCATCTTCAATAAGCCGTGTACCATATTCTGTGTCATATACAAACGGGTCGGCATTGGGCATTTCCAATATCGAGTCGCGATAAGCCCTTATCTTGACATTATAAGCTGTGACATACTCACTGTTATCGGCATACTCCGTCATATACTGGTAAGTGGTCACATACGTCTGGTAATAATTGTCTTTCAGCCTGTCGGACAATTGCTGAGAATTTATTTGCGACAATATTTCCAAAGCCTCGGTAAAAAGACCTGCTTTTGCTACAAGATCGGCTTTCTTGATGAGTAAACAACATATCCAATCCTTTTCATCAGTCTTGCAGGCTAATTCAATGTTGACATTGATATAATACAACGCCGAGTCGCATACAAACGATTCATATTCGTTGAAAATGCGATTGTAAAGCTCTAACTTTCTTGCATTACCGTCGGCAACAGCAAGCAGTTGGCGCAAGCTGTCTATTCGCTCAGTTTTTTTATTGTCGTAAATATTGCAGTTCCCGATAACATTGTCGAGATGCTCGATTAATATATCGTTGGTATCTTCATGACTGTTACAACTGTGCATAACAAATATTATGACAGTTAAAATCAGGCAACGTTTAAACATATTATTCCCTCTCTTAGTAAAATGGTCTGTTAATATGCAATATTCGTAAAATTTATTGACATACGCAAATACATTTTGGTCAATGAATCAGGAGATTTGTTTCTAACGCAAATAAATTATTCTCAGTAAGTACTTTAGTTACAACGCATTATATTTAATGTTTGTAAATTTGTCAGGTTTGGCGGAAAATGTTAATTTAGCAATGTAAAATGCAAGTGTGATATGGATAATGTTAAAGAACAAATAGAACAGTTACGCAACGAGCTTAATGAAAACAATTATAAATATTATGTCTTGAATTCGCCTGTCATTTCAGACAAGGAATTTGATGACAAAATGGCTCTGCTGGAGCGTCTTGAAAAAGAAAATCCGCAATATTTCGACCCATGTTCTCCGACACAACGGGTGGGTAGCGATATTACCAAGTCTTTTGCCCAAGTCGAACATGAACGCCCAATGTTGTCCCTTGCCAATACATATTCGGTGGCAGAGGTAAAAGACTTCTTTGAACGTGTAAAAAACATCATTGGCAGTGAGGAATTTCAGATTGTCGGAGAAATGAAATTTGACGGGACTTCAATATCCATATTATATGAAAATGGTCGCATGGTGCGTGCCGTTACCCGTGGTGACGGGGTCCGTGGCGATGATGTCACCGACAATATAAAAACCATCCGCAGCATACCTCTCCGGTTGCGGACAGATGGCGATTATCCATCACGATTTGAAGTACGGGGAGAAGTATTGATGCCTTGGAAAGTATTTGAGGCACTGAACAAGGAACGTGAATATAACGAAGAGCCGTTATTTGCAAATCCTCGTAATGCGGCTGCCGGCACACTGAAATTGCAGAATTCTGCCGAGGTTGCAAAGCGGAAACTTGATTCCTACTTGTATTATTTGCTCGGCAACGATTTGCCACATGACAACCACTACGACAATCTCATGGCAATGAAACGTTGGGGATTTAAGGTTTCCGATGCGGTAAAATTACTGAACAATATTGAAGAGGTAGAGCAATTTATCGAATATTGGGATACCGAACGTAAACGTTTGCCTGTTGCCACCGACGGGCTCGTGTTTAAAGTGAATTCGTTGCGTCAGCAACTCAATTTAGGTTATACGGCAAAAAATCCACGGTGGGCCATTGCATATAAGTTTCAAGCCGAACGTGAATGCACCAAATTAAAGTCGGTGTCATTCGAAGTAGGACGGACGGGAGTGATAACGCCTGTCGCCAATCTGGAACCTGTATTGTTGTCGGGAACAATTGTTAAACGGGCTTCGTTGCATAACGAGGATATTATCCGCAATCTCGACATTCATGAAGGTGACATGCTGTATGTGGAGAAGGGTGGGGAGATTATCCCTAAGATTGTCGGTGTTAACATAGACAAGCGAGAAGAGGGCAGTCGCCCGGTAAAATTTGCGACACATTGTCCTGCCTGTGGCTCGTTGTTGCAGCGTGTGGACGGTGAAGTGGCATGGGTGTGTCAGAATAAATATAATTGCCCGCCACAAATTACCGGCAAGATAGAACATTTTGTAGGTCGTCATGCAATGAATATCGATGGTATTGGTGAAGAGGTTGCCGAGCAACTTTATAAGTCGGGACTTGTAAACAATATTGCCGATATATATGATCTTAACGTGGAAAAACTTGCGGCTCTTGACCGCTTTGGCTTGAAGTCGGCGCAGCGTGTAATGAAAGGTATCGATGACAGCCGGAATGTACCATTCGAACGTGTCATTTTTGCACTGTCCATTCCGTTTGTCGGTGAGACAGTTGCAAAGAAGATAGCTTATGCAACAGAAGATATCGACAACTTGATGAGCATGAGTGTAGATCAATTGTCGGCAATTGACGAGGTGGGTGGCAAAATTGCACAAAGCATAGTGGATTATTTTGCCGTACCGCATAACCGTGAAATAGTCGGGCGATTGCGGTCGGCGGGTTTACAAATGAAAGTGAATGCTGATTCTGTCAAGGTTTCCGACAAACTTTCCGGCAAAACTATAGTTATAAGCGGTGTATTCAATCATTACTCACGTGATGAATATAAAAAGATGATAGAAGCAAACGGCGGAAAAAATTCCGGTTCTATATCATCAAAGACATCTTACATTCTTGCCGGTGAAAACATGGGACCTTCTAAACTTGAAAAAGCTCGAAAGTTGGGAATAAGTATTATCAATGAAGAACAGTTTCTCGAATTGATTAACCACAAGATATCTTAAGCTCATATATGTAAAAGAAAAAGGAGAACAGTGTGGCACACTGTTCTCTTTTTTATGTGTAGTGAATCCGGGAATCGAACCCGGGTTTCCACCGTGAGAGGGTGGCGTGCTAGGCCACTACACTAAATCACCGTTTGCTTAATTGCACTGCAAAATTAATTGTTTTTTTATATTGTGCAAAACAAAAAACACAAAATGTGTGTGTGCTCTGTGCCACACACACATTTTATTTGGTAAATTTCAGGCCGGCATATATGCCATCGTAGTTTTCGAGCAAACTTGCGATTGTTGAAAGTTGTGAACTACTGTCTGAAACAAGGCTTAAAAGCGATTTCAACTTTGATACATCTAAAAGAAGGCTTAGAGTAGAGCCTGATTTGGTCACTTCGACAGTTAGACCTGCGCTTGTCAACTTACTGAAACTGAATTTCATTTGCCCGTCTTCATCGCCTTTGGTGACAGTACCGCTGAACGACTTCCCACTTTTCAATGTCATAGTTACTTCGCCTTCCGTGGTTATTTTCATTGTCATTCCATCGATACCGATTTTTTCGTAATATGTCGTCAACTTTTCTTCTATGGCAGATGCTGCCACTGCGCCGCCGGCTTGTTCGAGCAGGTTATCGCTTTGGAATTGCACTGCCGGACCGCTTACAGTCCAAGTTCCTGCAATATCGCTTACTTCAAGCGAGCTGCTTTGTAATACACTGCCAAGTATATTGCTAAGTAATGACGACCCTGATGAAGAACTGTTGTCATTGGTTGATGTAGTGTCTGAAGAAGTACTGCTGCTTCCTTTACTCAAGCCACTCAAAACACTTTCCAAATCGAAAGCGTATGTAGGGGCTGTGCTCATGCATACGGAAACTATTACCAACAATAAAATATTAATTTTTCTCATTTCAATATTGTTTTAGTAATTAATTAATTTTCAATATATTATCAACATCCACTTCCGTCAATGTTGCAAGATGGCGCTACTTTCTGTTTCGGTGATTGCGATTGAAGCATTGCGTCTTCGGGTTTCAGCGTTACCGTTCCGTCTTCGAGTACAAAACAGGGGATACCTATCGCACCAATCCGTTTTACGCCATCAAATACGGGGCATTTGTCGCGAAGATGTAAAAAATCCTTAAGGTTTTTTACATCTTTGCCAATATCTATGATTTGGTACTTGTCGTTTCCTGCAACCTGTTTTTCGACATTTATGCAGTCAATGCATGTACTCATCCCATAAATCTTAATCATAAGACTGTAGCTTTTTAGTAATTTTGGGACAAAGTTAGTGAAAAATATGTGTGGTTGCTGCATCAAATCAAATATTGAACAAATAAAATTTTGCACTGACCGAACATATTGTGAATATATGCCGGTTCGTGCAGAAAAAGCAGTGGCAGGGTATATCCTTATATCCTATTTAACATAACACTAATTATGGAGCAAATGTATATATTCCTGCTTTTGTCATATAGTATCGTACTGTTACCCATAATCAATAGCCGTGTGTGGATAATATTTTGATTTATGTCACAACGAGGTTTCAAAAAACGGCACGTGCAGCAATCTGTTTTACTGCACGTGCCGTCGGGACACATATTTGGGAAATATTTAGTTTTTAAATATCAACGATTGACCGTCATAATCAATGCATATAGGTTTGTCGCGATTGACTTTCTGAGCCAGAATATCTTTCGATAACTGATTCAATATAAGCCTGTGAATAACCCGTTTGACCGGACGTGCGCCAAATTCGGGATCATACCCTTCGGCAGCAAGGAAACCCAGAGCGTTGTCAGTTACCTCAAGTTTTACGCCATTCTTTTCGAGCATACGGCTGACACTGTCGATCTGCAACTTGACTATCTGCTTGATTTCGTCTTCGTTGAGCGGTGTAAACATTATTGTCTCGTCGATTCGATTAAGAAACTCAGGACGGACATTTTGTTTGAGCAATTCGAGAACTTCATTTTTTGTACTCTCAATCACCTGATTACGATTGGATTCAGTTAATTTCGACATCCGTTCCCTTATCAAGTCCGACCCTATATTGGAAGTCATTATGATGATAGTATTTTTGAAGTTCACCAGCCTGCCTTTATTGTCGGTGAGCCGACCGTCATCGAGTACCTGCAACAAAATATTGAAAACATCAGGATGAGCCTTCTCTATTTCATCAAACAGAACCACAGAATATGGCTTGCGCCTTACCGCCTCGGTTAATTGCCCGCCTTCTTCATAACCCACATATCCCGGAGGCGCACCTACGAGCCTCGACACAGTGTGCTTCTCCTGATATTCGCTCATATCGATTCGCGTCATCATGTTCTCATTATCAAACAGATATTCAGCCAGAGCCTTTGCCAGTTCGGTCTTGCCCACACCTGTCGTACCCAAAAAGATGAACGACCCTATTGGGCGGCGTGGATCATTGAGCCCTGCCCTACTGCGGCGGACGGCATCGGCAATTGCCGTTATGGCATCTTGCTGCCCAATCACACGCTTGTGGAGTTCATCTTCAAGATGTAACAACTTGTCTTTTTCACTTTGTACCATTTTAGTCACAGGAATGCCTGTCCAGCGTGAAACGACCCCTGCAATATCCTCGGCATCAACCTCTTCCTTGATTAGAGCCTTGTCACCCTGCATATTTTTCAACTTATCCTGTATGGCCTTGTTGTCATCCTCTTTTTGCTTGATTTTAGAGTACCTGATTTCAGCCACACGGGCATAGTCGCCTTCACGTTCGGCCTTTTGAGCTTCAAAGTTAAGTTGCTCGATATCAATCTTGTTTTGCTGAATGCGATTGATCAGTTCCTTTTCGGCTTTCCACTTGGCAGTATATCCGCTTTCTTCTTCATGCAACTCGGCGAGTTCCTTTTCAATGTGTTTTATCTGCTCACTGTTGCTCTCGCGCTTTATGGCCTCGCGCTCTATCTCAAGTTGAGAAATCTTACGCCTTATCTCATCTATCACCTGAGGCACCGAATCGATTTCAAGCCGCAATTTTGCAGCAGCTTCATCGATAAGGTCTATTGCCTTGTCGGGAAGGAAGCGGTCAGTGATATAGCGTTCCGAAAGTTGCACCGCCGCAATAATGGCTTCATCGCGGATACGCACTTTGTGGTGGTTTTCATAACGCTCTTTCAGCCCTCTCAATATGGCAATTGCGCTTTCCTCATCGGGTTCATCGACCATTACGATTTGGAAACGGCGTTCCAATGCCTTGTCTTTCTCAAAATACTTTTGATATTCATCGAGAGTTGTCGCACCTATGCTTCTCAACTCGCCACGGGCAAGTGCAGGTTTAAGGATATTGGCGGCATCCATCGCCCCCTCCCCTTTTCCCGCGCCGACAAGGGTGTGTATTTCATCGATAAACAGAATGATGTCGCCATCGGCTTGGACGACTTCGTTTACGATGGCTTTCAGCCGTTCCTCAAATTCGCCCTTGTATTTCGCACCGGCAATCAATGCACCCATATCAAGCGAGAACACCTGTTTCCGTTTCAGATTCTCGGGCACGTCACCTCGCACTATACGTTGGGCCAATCCTTCGGCTATTGCCGTTTTGCCCGTACCCGGTTCACCTATCAGCATAGGGTTGTTTTTGGTTCGGCGACTGAGGATTTGAAGCACACGACGAATTTCGTCATCGCGGCCAATCACAGGGTCGAGTTTGCCCTGCCGTGCTTTCTCGTTCAGGTTTATGGCATATTTGCTGAGCGCATTATACTGGTCTTCAGCACTTTGTTCTGTAGCTTTCTTCCCTTTTCGCAATTCATCTATTGCCATCGTGAGGTCTTTTTCGTTCACTCCGGCATCTTTCAGCATTGCCGATACGGGATTGCTGCCCTTTAGAATGCCGACAAGCATGGCTTCAAGCGTTACATACTCATCGCCCCGTTTTTTTGAATAATCGTATGCCTTGTCAAGGGCTTCATTGGCACTGCCGCTCAAATACGGCTCTGCATTGGAAACCTTCGGGAAAGTGGAAATTTCACGGTCGAGCTGCTGGTCTATAAAAGCGTCGTTTACCGACAATTTCTGGAAAAGAAACTTTATCACCGAGCCACCCTCGCTTAAAATACCCTTAAGCAAGTGTGCCGGCTCGATGGCTTGATTCCCATTGCGCCGCGCAACTTCCACTGCCTTTTGTACAGCTTCTTGCGACTTGATTGTAAAGTTGTTGAAATTCATAATTATATAAAGTGTTTGATTTACTATTTATTGTTTGTGTTTTGTACATTCAATAAATTGCAATATTCATACCACAGCCAATTTATACCTGTGAAAGTGAAAAAACCGACAGCATTCATGACAAATTTGTCACTAATGTCAAAAAAAAATCAAGGCACTTTATATCATTTTTATTCAACAATTAACGTACTTCCCGATATATCGAAGAACCGCTTGAAAAAGGCTTCTATCTTAGACTTGGCTATGCGGAAAGCACGTTCGTTCCACATTCCACAGGTTTTGATAGGCTGCACAGACAGCTTTTGTCGGAATGTCGGTGTCGGTCAGATAGCCTTTCAGTCCGTCCCATTCGGCATCCTCCCTAATCTTGTCGTAATTGATGGTCACAGTGGCATCGCCATTCAGGTACAGGAACTTGTTATAACCCGGTTATTATTGCATAAATTCCGATTCGGAAATTTCTACAGTATTAAAATTGTTCTGTGGCTCGATATCAATGATATTTATTTGTAGGAGATAATTAATTACATTTGAAGAGTTCTTTTTTCCGAAGTCAAACACGTCAATGCTCCGATTGTAAATAACATTTCTTGTAAACTTAGCAGATAATGAGCCATCGTCATTATCATACTCCATCCAGTCCTTTCCGTAGGCAAGTTTTAGATAGTATTTGCCTTGTGGAATCATCTGAATATTTACTGATGAGTTTTCGGGTACAAAAACGTAACGGATACAGTTGTTTGTTAATGCATCCACAATTTTTATGGCAACGTCACATCCTTTTCCTATTTCTATATCGAAATAGTTATCCTGTTGACCATATTTCCCTTTTATTCCATATTCTTGTGAAAGTTCACCTGAGGGTAAAGTTTTTGGTATGTACCACCCAGAAGCAACCATTTCTTCTTGCTCAGCAGATAGCACTATGTCTCTTTCTACTTGATTTGTAGAATTGTTACTCCCGCAACTACTAATAATCAAATCTCCATATATGATGCATACAAAAATAAAAATACGAAAAGGTTTCATGGGATTATAGATATTAAGTAGTTGAATATTGATACTACAATGATGGCAATGCCAATTATACGACACAATAAAGATAGAGCTCTTTTGTGAGCTTTCTTTTTGATAGAATTGTTAGCCAATATAGGTACTACTTGCCAAATTATCAGACCTATTATTATTGTTACTATATTCATAGCTAAAAATAAAATCAGTGAAGAAGCTTTGTTCTCGACTCCACTTCTTCACTTACATAATATTATAAACGTTTAGAATACACCTTCACGCTTAAGTTCATTAACTCGATTCTGAATTGTTTGGTACTTAGCTCCAAGTCTATCCTTTCGTTCTTGTCCTACCCCATAATCACCACGGATAACTTTCATCGCCTCTGCTTCAACATCATCTGAGACGTTGGGATCAACCGAAGATGCTGTAACGGTTATATTAGGCTCATCTGAAGAAGCTGTTGGTTGACCTTGTACATCGCTATCCGAATTAGCATAAGCATCTTCTGTTGGAACAGCCGTTTCATCTTCAGTGCCGTTTTCAACTGCCATATTTTCTGTTGCTGAATCGGACTGTGCTGCTGTAACTTGGCCATTTGTGTTTTCTTCTATAATTTCAGTAACAGTTTCTTGCTCTGCATTTTTGCCTGATTTGGGGAAAATCCAGAATACAATAAGACAAAGGACAATGATAGCAACAATCCACCATATCAAGTTTTTGGATTTTGGCGAGTCACTTTCACTCCCTCCTTCAAGGATTTGTTCTTCAACTTTTTTGCGAAGCTGAACTTTATGCTTAAGCTTAATGTCCTTATGTTCCATTAGTCTTCACAAATGAGAGCAAAGCCGGGAATTTCACTATACGCTTTACCAAGACTCATTACTCGGCTTTCGTTCTTAAGTGCGAATTCACCGCCTTTGTTCTTGATTGAACATACGCAGTACACATGACCTTCATCGGATGAGTCAGCCAAGACTTCGAGGTAGTCACCGCTATCGCTCTTCACCTCGATACGACCACCTTCTTCAGCGTAGGTTACATCTTCTCCTTCGATTGCAGCACCGTAATTTACGATGCAAACAAAAGCTTCATCAATATCATCGAGCTTTGCGATATTGATTTGTTCGCTCTCTTCACCGCCGGGAGCCGGTTCCTTGTTGTCTCCGAGATGGAGCATGAAGGGGAATTTGTCGAGCGAACCTAAATCGCTTTTCTTTTGGCGATATTCGTTAGAGAATACGCCGCCGACTGTCCCGTCTTTCTTGCGGAAGAACAGACAAAGATCAAGATCCGTGTCTGATGTCCAGTAAAGATTGACTTTTAGTTTGCCGGTAAAAGTAAAAGCGGCTTCCTCCTGTTTGCGGCGGAGGGTAATTTTCTTTTTAAGTTTTACTTCTTTTTCTTCTGCCATATCGTTTTTTATTAAAAGTTAAAATCATTATTTGTAATTTTATTTTCAGCAGTGGGTACTTTGTCACCACTGCTTAATTTGCGGTCAAAAAAATCGTCCTTTCTATCTTTTGTTGTAGTCGAACTTTTCTTGGTTTCAATTTCTTTTCTCGGTTGGTTTTGCTTTTGAGTACGTTTTACAGGAGCAAAAAAATCATCCTTTGAGGCAACTTTCTCCTTGGCATACGAATTAAATCCAATCGGTTTTCGTAGTGGTTTTGAGTTTGGTTGGGTATAACCTTCTGAATCAAATGAAAAAAGTTTGCTTCTTAAATCCTTCACAACCAAATATTCAGACGGATAATTTTGAGCGAATCTATTTATTTCTTTTTCCGCTTCATTAATTTTCCGGTCGATTATAAGACCATTTATTGTAGCCAATGCTTTGTTCTTGGCTTCTCTTACTTTTTGTTCTTCAAGACGCTTGTTGGCTTTATCCAAGAATTGAGATATATCTTTATCTTGACTTATGTCCAAATAAGTTTCGCATAAAAATTTGAGCCTAACCCAGTCTTCATCAAAATGAGCTTTGTTGATCTCTTTTTTTTGCATGTCAAGTTTGCGCTTGTTTTCTTCAAGTATTTTTTGGCTAGAAATCAAGCGTTCTTTTTTGCTCGTCCATTTCCCAATGTTGTTTGCGTCTTCATCTATCAAAGACTCACATATCTTAACAGCAGAAGCAAAATCTTTTT
>CAYNBZ010000037.1:0-22914 GCA_964395975.1 uncultured Muribaculaceae bacterium
CTGAGTGAAACAAGATAAGAATAACCATGATTTCCGCATCGCTCATCCGGTTGGGATTGTTGCGATGTCTTTTCTTCTTGTCTTCAACCATGTATTTTTCCTGAACTTTGGCAAATTCCTTGCAAAAATCATCCGCCATACAATAAATCTCCGTAACTTTAGACTCTGAGAACATAGTGATAATCGCTTAAATGTTATAATTGAGTACTATAAATTTAATGCTTTTATCGCTATGTTCCTATTTCTCAGCAATATATTTATTCGCTTATATCGAACTCACGTTAATTTAGCGTAATTTTGTAATATGGATGCAGAAAACCTGAAGCTGAAAACTGCCAGGACACTTAAATGGAACACCATCGACCGGTTATCGTCACAAATACTGTATGCCATTACCGGAATCGTTCTCGCCAACCTACTCTCACCCGAAGAATTCGGGCTTGTGGGAGCGGTGTTGGTATTCCAGACTTTCGCTTCGTTATTTGTGGACAGCGGTTTCTCCAATGCATTGATACAAAGGAAATCTCCAACTGAAACAGACTATTGCACCGTACTATATTTCAACATCGCCATGAGCATAGCCATATACATAATCCTATGGTTCTGCTCACCACTTATCGACACGTTGTTTAATGCCAACGGACAACTCGTGGCTCCGGCTCGCGTCATGTTCCTGTCGTTTGTCATAAATGCCACAGCAATTGTGCAAACCAACCGCCTTACCAAGCGCATGGACGTGAAAATGATAGCCATAAGCAATACCGTTGGACTGATAGCAAGCGGCATCACTGGTATATGCCTGGCATTGATTGGCATGGGGGTATGGGCAATTGTATGGCAAACCATAGTGCTTGTATCCACCAAATCGGCCATTCTATGGACTACATCACATTGGTGGCCTCGGGAATGCTTCAGCATAGATTCTTTACGCTCCATTTTCAAGGTCGGAGCCGGAATAATGACAAGTTCATTCCTCAACATTCTGTTTCAAAACATCTATTCATTCATCATAGGCGCATATTACAATCTCTCCAAGCTCGGATATTACACCCAAGCTGACAAATGGAGCAAAATGGGTGTAACTTCACTATCGCAAGTGGTTACCGCGTCTTTCCTGCCCATCTTAAGCGGTTGCCAAGACGACCCCGAACGCTTTCACCGAATGATGTCGAAAACTCACAAGTTCACTGCCTACATCGCCCTGCCATGCCTGCTGCTGCTTGCCGCAACTGCCACACCTATATTCCACATATTGTTTGCGACCAAGTGGGACGAAGCCATACCGCTTTTCCAAATGCTTGCCGTGCGTGGAATCTTTGTAGTGCTTACATCGCTATACAACAACCACATCATTGCACTCGGGGCAGCACGCCGTATGGTATATTCCGAAACTGTAAAAGACACGCTTGCCGTCATTGCCATCATTGCCACCATCCCGTTTGGCATCACATGGCTCGTAGGGGGGCAGGTCATATCCTCCTTCGTGTATTTTCTCTATGCCATCAGGCTCACATCATCCACCACAGGATACAAAGCCTCCCGAATGCTGCGGGAACTGCTTCCTTATACCGCGATTTCAATCTTAGCACTTGTGCCGGTACTGTTGCTTCCACAAGCGATAGAGCATCCCGTTTTGCTGCTCATTTTGCAAATAATGACCTTTGCTGCCGTTTTCATCACGGCCAATTATCTACTTCATTCGCACATACAAATGGAAGTCATATCCTACATCTTCCATCGTAGCAAACTACATAATAACAACATGTGATAAATTATATGCCGAGATGATAGAATTTTGGCAATACCCGACAAAGCCTTGCGTGCAATTACAGCAAAAGAATTATATGCAATCCACTTTTTTATCCGTATATTTGTAAAAATTTTAATACGGCTCTCAAAGCGGAGTACCAATAGTATGCGTCATATTACTCCACCCCGACACAAATCATATAATAGGAAAAGATGAAAATATTTACCACAAGTGAAATTCGAAAGATTGAAGAACAAACTCTTCAAGCAGAAGGCATTAACGAAATCGACTTGATGGAACGTGCAGCTTCGGCAGCCGCATTCGAAATTATGTCGAGATGGCGTCCGAACCAACGGTTTGTAGTGTTTGCAGGACCTGGAAACAACGGAGGTGATGCACTCGCCATTGCACGCCTGCTCAGAGAACAGGGTTACAACCGCATCGAAGTGTTTTTGTTCAATATTCCATCGACCAAGCTGTCAAAATGTTGCATCCGTAATCGAGACCGGCTTGTAGAAATGGGAAACACCGACTTCACCGAGGTAGTAAATGAATTTGAACCACCGGCCCTCGGACGCAATGATGTGGTAATTGACGGGCTGTTTGGAGCAGGATTGCGTGACCCATTGAAAGGAGGATTCACATCATTGGTGCAGTATATCAATGAGTCTCAAGCCTACATCATCGCAATCGACATTCCTTCGGGATTGTTCGGCGAATGGAACACCGGAACCGACCGGCGTAATATAATCCGAGCCAACTTAACGCTTGCTTTTCAATTCAAACGACTCTCATTTTTCTTTGCCGAAAATGCGAACAATATCGGTGAATGCAAAGTTCTTGATATCGACCTCAACCATAACGCAATAAGTAAAGCTCCAACCAATTATTACCTTGTGGAAGACTATGAGGTGAACAACTTGTTGCGCCGCCGACCCGAACATTGCAGCAAATATGATTTCGGCAGTTTATTGCTCGTAGCCGGACGTTACGGCATGATTGGTGCTGCGGTGCTTGCCGCAAGAGCAGCCATGAGAGCCGGCACGGGATTGGTTACTGTCCACTGCCCGAGGTGCGGATTCGATGTGTTGCAGTCAAGCGTTCCCGAAGCCTTGTTCAGTGCCGACAAAAACGATATAGTAACAACCGACATTACCATGACCCCACGCTACAACACAGTGGCATTGGGTCCGGGAATGGGCACTAATGACATGACAATCGATGCTATCGACCGTTTCCTGAAAACTCGCAACCTGCCTTGCGTGCTTGATGCCGATGCCCTGAATTGCATTGCAGCACGCCCAATGTTGATTGAAAGCATTCCGCAAAAATCCATACTCACCCCACATGCAACTGAATTTGAACGCATATTCGGGAAATTCGATACCGAAGAAGAACGTTTGAAAAAAGCCATAGAAGTGGCAAAATTACACAAAATAATCATTGTGCTAAAAGCTCATCACACTATGGTAGTTGACACCACAGGTAAAGTATATATCAACACCACAGGTAACTCAGGGATGGCAACCGCAGGCAGCGGCGATGTGCTTACAGGTATCATCTCGGGATTGCTTGCACAGGGTTATAGTCCACAATTCAGTGCAATTATGGGTGTATATATACACGGATTGGCCGGAGACTTCGCCGAAAAGACTCATGGCACTTATGGCATGGTGGCAAGCGACATAGTTGACAACATTGGACGAGCCATCAAAGAAATCATGATGTAACGAGCCAATGCGCGCTATCCGCCATTCTTAAATTTACATATTTCGATATTGGCGGCTTTGCAGATAGTCGTTAAGCATTATAGTGGCAGCAATGGTGTCAACTACTGCCTTGTTGCGGCGATCCATTTTCTTCATGCCACCGGCAATCATTGACTGATGTGCAATGGTCGAAGTAAAACGCTCATCATACATATCCACCGGCACACCGGGAAACTCTTTTCTCAGTTTCGCAAGGAACGGGGTCAGGTAACGCATACTTTCACTTGGCTGCCCATTCATCTGCTTGGGCAATCCCACAATTATCAATTCCACAGGCTCTGATGCAATATATTTTTTCAAGAAGTCAATAACCTGTGCAGTGGGCACAGTTGCAAGACCATTTGCCACTATTTTCATCGTGTCGGTAGCCGCAATGCCTGTACGCTTTCGGCCAAAATCAATCGATAATATACGTCCCATGCTGCAAAATTATAGAAAATGCACGATTTACAAATCGTTTCACTCTTCCAAACATTAAATTCTCAATAGTAAAACCACATTTTGACTGTAAAAGAGAGTTTGTGATTTACCTCACCTGAAGTTTTGCTTTTGTACAAAAATAAATTATTTTTGTACGGTTGGCAATTCTTGCCAAAACTCCAAGTTTGCAAATTTAAACAAAAAGCCATGCCCGTCAATCCCATTTTAATTATCAATTACGTTAAATCTATTTTCGACTACGCATCCATTATCTGTGGGATCGCAATCTTATTCCTAAGCATCTGTTTCCCCATGAACGAATTGTACAAGGTTTTTGGCCAAATACTGGGGATAGTAGGATTTGTCTATATAATATACGAACTTTACTACATAATATTCCGACGAATAGACTTTGACTGGGAATTGACGAAAGGACGCTTTTTGAGAAAAGTGATATGCATCGTTGTCTTGCTGCCGTTTTCTCTGACTGTCCTATTGTCAGGATTGAGCAACCATGACAACAGCACTCCAGGTCGATATTCGATTTGCTCGCCCAAGGAACTTGTTTACGATGAAAACCTCTATGCAAATGGCGATGATATATCCACCGATATTCGCCAAAAGCAGGAAAGTCCGAACCTCTTATGGGCAGTATATTTCCATTTCATGGATCCGGGAAATCAACACATGACCACATCAACCGTTGGTCGTGGCTGGGCTGCCCTTTTTGCTATCCTCGGTGTATTTCTGCTGAACGGATTGCTTATTTCAATATTGACAAACTGGTTTGACAAAAGGCAGGAACACTGGTCACGTGGAGAAATCAGATATGCTCAATACAATTTCCGAAAAGGCCGATACGCCGTCATCATCGGAGCAAACGAAATCGTTGCCTCCGTAATTAAAAACCTGCTCAACCGCACAACCGAGAAAATCAACTTCAAATGCGAAGGTAACAACGATTATATAATCCTACAAACGAGCAAAGAAGCTATCGAGGTACGAGAAGAATTATCGTCCCACCTGACGGAAGACCAACTCAGGCGCATTGTCATTTACAATGCCATGCGCGATTCCAAGGCCGAACTGGAATTGCTATTCTTGAATAATGCGACAGAAATCTATGTCTTGGGCGAATCTACGGCTACATCCAAAGATGAAGGTGAAACATATCACGATGCAATGAACATGAAATGTGTCAATCTAATTGCCGCATGTATGGAAGAGTACCGGAAGAAACAATACAAATCAAACCATCCTGATGAGTTACCCATCCACCGAAAGGTGTGTAAAGTAATGTTTGAATATCAGACAACTTATTCCATATTCCAATTCGCTGATTTGCCCGACATTGTAAAAAATAACATCATATTCATCCCATTCAATCGCTACGAATCATGGGCACAAAGGGTATTGGTGGAAGGTTTCTTCGAGAACCCGGAATCACACCCCAAGGTCATAGGTTATACCCCTTTGGACGGAAATGGGATATCACCCGATTCTGATGAATATGTGCATTTCATTATAGTAGGAATGTCAAATATGGGCATAGCAATGGGTGTTCAAGCCATATTACAGGCACACTACCTCAATTATAAAAAAGCACGGTCAAGAATTACATTTATCGACACTGAGGCCGACAAGGAAATGGCGTTTTTCAAAGGCCGCTACGAAACCCTGTTTGAATTAACACGTCACAAATATATTGATGCAAATCAATGCGAGCCATGCCAATTAGAAGCCTCTTTCGGATGGACCGACCCTGCCGAGCAAGAAAACTACAAATGGAGCCATCTAAGTACCGATGGGAAAAACTTCATCGATATAGAACTTGAATTTATAAAAGGATCTGTCGAATCGGAAGGTGTGAGAACTTATCTGCAAAAAATTGCAGCCGACACGAAGTCAAAACTCACAATAGCCATCTGCCTGATGCAAACACATCGAGCAGTAGCAGCAAGCCTGTACATGCCTATTGACATATATAAGAAAGTGCAAGAAATATGGGTATATCAACGTGAGGCTTCCGATATAATATCAAACCTTACAAACACAAAAGAAGCTGACAAGCGATATAAGAAATTGCGACCGTTTGGAATGCTGTATGGAGAATACATGAGAGACCGCTCACAATATCTCAAGGCTTTGTTGGCAAATGGAGCTTACGAATTAAGTAATGTCACAGACCGGAACATGGCTGACAAGTCAACATATAAAGACTTACGGGATAACTGGAAAGAACTAAACATAGTAAAGAAATGGTCAAACAAATTTTTTGTGGACTCCATATATCAAAAAATTCGAGGAGTTCTTCCCGAAATTGCAGCAAACAACGGGAACGAATATTCCTACAAAGAGAGATTGTTTGACAGTGGCAACGTGGCTCATCTTGAGACCATTCTGAGAGAAGCCTTAAAGAAATATGAAAACATATTGGCTATTTGTGAACACAACCGATGGAATGTACAACAACTATTAATGGGCTTCAGTCCTTGTGACAAAAGCAACGATGCAGCCTGTCACATTCTGAACGAAAAACACAAGAGCAAAAAAGAGCAACTGGACAAATGCGACAAGTCATCACCCGCCTATGAGCATTTGAAAATTGCCGAGAAAGAAGCAAAAGACAAATTCAAGACAGAAAAGGATCGGCTAAAGATAAGCGAGGATCGAATTCATCCCAATATATGCGACTTCGACCATTTGGATCATGTTGATTCACAAGCAAAGAATTACGACAAATATCTGAACAATTCCATTCCGGCAATAATTATTTTAGTGGATGGATATGACAAAGGCATAAAACTATCTCATTATAATTGACAAGTGTTGCAAATCTGTATCCACCGATTGAAACTACTGCAAATATTGCAGATTGAGACTATAATCATTAACATAAAAAATAAATTTGTTTTCCATCCACCCTCGTTTTAAACACGAATATGCCTATAAAAAAGATAACAAAGCCCAATTCTTCAGAACCAACCACAGGGTTTTCTTGGGACAAATTTAGTAATGATTGCGCCGACAATAAATATGTACTGGTTGTCGGCAATGAAGTAATCTTAAACAAGAAATGCGTTGACGTTGAAGAAGCAAATGGAGATAGCTTAAAATTGCTATTTAATCTCACAAAGCAACATTTAGCCAACCAAGAAGATATAACTACAAAATGCGAGGATTTTACTCAATTAAGCCTTGCGATAAACCACATCCGCACCAAAGTATTAGATACCATCGCCGGTCTCGATTTTCGTGTATGTTTTGATGCTGAATTTGAGCCGACTTTGCTCCAACTCCTAAGTACTAAATGTTTCAGAATGGTATTGACAACAACAATCGACCCATACCTTGAAATTGCAATGGAACAAGTATGGGGAAAAGGAGGCTTCCGTGTCCTGAGCATTTATGGAGACAACAAAGACATTCTTCCTAATGAACTTAACGACAATGAATTTAATGAAATAACACCAACTTTATATTATTTGTTTGGCAAAGCCGATGTAAGAAAGAGAGAATGCAAGTTTGTCCTGTCTGAAAACGACGCGATGGATACAATAAAAAAATGGTTCTCAAAAGAAAGTCCCGAAAATTTATTGAAATACATACAAGGCAATAACATCTTATCGGTCGGTTGCAAATTTGATAATTGGCTCTTCCGATTCTTTTGGTATATTCTAAGGGGAGATATAAAAAGGCTATCGACCGGGCAAGTTGCTGTGGAATTTACCGAGGCAGATGACAAACTGAGATCCTATTTGGATCAACAAAAAATAAAATATTTTCTCGATGCAAGAGATTTCTTGCAAAAAGCGACAGATAAAATAGATAAAGCCACCTTTATTGACAACCTGCCAAGACGGGTAGGTGGCATATTCATATCATATTCAAGTGAAGATAAATATATAGCCCTGCCATTGTTCAGACGGCTCGAGAAAGCAGGATATAACGTTTGGATTGACGAATACAAATTAAATGGTGGTGACAAATATGACCAACGAATCGCAGATGCTATTAACCAATGCACAATATTCATGCCCATCCTTAGCACACAAGTCATGCACGACCTTATTCAATGCAACATGAGATATTACCAAACCGAATGGAGCTTGGCACAACATAAGTATGACAGCTTGAAAGGAATCGACGGGCAAACCGGCCAAAATAATTTCAATGTGCTGCCAATCGTAATAGGACAATATAAAATAAGAAGCGACTATCATCAGCGAACCACAGAATGCATTGTTAAATCTACCGCTTATGAAGTCGAGAAAGGGACATTCGACCAATTGAGAAAAATAATAAATAACCTCAAATAGAACGTTACATTCTATGGAAACATACAATCCTTGGCGTGGACTCGCATCATATAAAGATCCTCTAACCGCTAAACACAAGTATAAGTTCTGCGGAAGGGATGCCGAAATATCAAGTTTGGTAAAACTCATCGATAACAATCTTTTTGTTACGTTGTATGGACGCACCGGCGTAGGGAAAACTTCCATTCTCAATGCCGGAGTATTCCCCATATTGCGACAAAGAGATTATTTCCCTATCTACATACGGCTTGCACAAGAATCAAAAAAGAAGTCTTATGCCAAATCAATAGTGGATAAAATCCAGGAAAGCGGCCTAAAAGTGATTCGTGACGGTAATCAGCCATTCAACAACGATGGCCGTTCAAAAACTTATTTATGGAATTATTTTTGCACCACAAAGTTTAAGGCGATCTATGACGGACAGGAACATGAGGTGTATCCGGTGATAGTCTTGGACCAATTTGAAGAAATATTCTTTCTTAAAAAAGATGATACCAATTTGTTGCTTCAACAGATTTACGTGCTGCTGAGCGATGATTTGGCTTTGCCAGAGGGGTATTCCGACAATACCAACTACCGGTTCATAGCATCTATCCGTGAAGACAACCTGTTCTACTTGGAAGACAGCATCGATGAGTTGTCCTTAGACCTGTACAAGGACAACCGTTACAGACTGAAGCCTCTAAATGCCGAAAATGCAAAAGCTGCAATATTGGAGCCGGGTATTGATTGCATCAATACAGAAAAGTCAAGAGAAATTGCCGAAAAAATCATCGAAATGTCAAAAGACAAGGATGGAACAATAAGTTCGCTCATACTTTCGCTCATTTGCAGTTTGATGTATGAGCAGGCAGCAAAGGCAAATCCCCAAAAACCGACAATAAACCTCTGGCAAATACCAACGACTGATGCCGACACCAATATAATCCTTTCGGATTTCTACCGGAAAAACACGACAAAAAAACAAAGGAAAATAATTGAAGAGAATCTGCTGACAGACGACGGGCATCGCAAAGCGGCTGATGTCGCCATCCCCGACAGTAAAAAACTCACATCAGGTGGCAGCAGGATTCTCCAAACTGTAGAAACCGACACGGGCAAGAAAGTGGAAATCGTGCACGACCGCATGGCAACAGTCATATATCTGCAACGGCAAAGGCGGGATGCAAACAGATATCGCAATGTGATGCGCGTTGTGGTGGCACTTTTTCTATTAGTGGCACTTTGCACAGCTATTGCAATCAGTTGGACATCTTCCACCATTCCCCGACCTCTTGCCATATACACAGAGCGAAAATTCAAGAGCAACATCGATACAACAATCACTGAAAATTCCTCGATAAGGTTCTACAAAAGACACAGCAATACCCCAGGCCAAATAAAGAAAATTTATATAGGCAAGGATGTTAGCCACATAAGTTACATTTTTATTCCTGACAATGTTGAATTTGTTATTTCTCCCGAAAATAAACACCTAAAATGGGATTATATATACACATCAGATGGTCTTATAGGGTATCTGCATTATACTGAAACTCCCGATACAGCCGAATATATGCAACGAAAACCAGATAATAATAAAAAAATAAGGCTACCAAAAAATATACAAGAAATCTACTACAAGGGCACTACATATAAACACACCGAAGGTATGCCATACTATGGAATCAAGGAAGCCATCATAAAAGCCAGAAAAGACTTTGAAGCATATAAATACGATGACAAAATTGAATCGGTGAAACTAATTGGGGTCAATGATATTCCATTAAATGCTTTTTGGGGATGTATAAATCTTAAAAGCATAAATTTGGATAATGTTAAGCATATCAGGATCGGAGCATTTCTCAATTGTAGAAGTTTAGAAACAATAAGGCTCGAAAACAATTGCACTGTTGGTGATGCAGCTTTTGCTGGTTGTTTCAATCTTAAAGAAGTTTATTTGCCAAAGGAAATTTCAATAACAGGTTCTGATGTATTCGCACATTGTTACAATCTAAAAACAATACACTTGCCAGATGATATATATACTTATTCTAATAAAAAGAATATAGCATCCCTTTTCAAATGTTGTTTCAACATCCAAGAAGTGACATACTCCGACAATTCACATTTTAAACTCAATCCAAAAGATTCCATCATATATTATGACTCTATACCGGTAATTTTTAACTTTTGCCACATAAAAGATTGGTGTATGCCGGATTCTTCTTATTATATCTATCATGGAGCGGTATTAGAAACTAAATATACTTCCACCAACAACTTTGCTTTAAAAAGCCTCTCTAAAAGTAATGCAGAAAATGAAATTGTGGGAGTATTACAAAACGGAAATTTTTATCCTGAAATTTACCCTTTGACCAAAACCGATTCAATCTTAGATTTACCCGTTGGATATAGTTCATATACGTATTTTAGCAGCAATCGGAGCATAACAGAGATACATACACCAATTGGTGACCCATATTCATTTTCATTCAATGCCTCTGGGATAGAAAATCTTGACAAAAGCAAAATAACATTATATGTACCACATGGATGCAAAAAGATTTATGAACAAAGCGGGAGATATGACGACTACAAAAACATTATGGAAGATAGCTTGTCTAAACGAATTCGGGATACAATGCTTTACTATTGGCAGGGCATAGAATCTTTTTTCGGTGCACATGCCTTGTTACTTTATCCCTTGATTGTCACAGGTCTGGCAATACTCTTCTACACCTTTTATTGGTTGCGAAAAAACCAGATAAAAAACCGATGTACAATCGACTATAAATTGAAAATATTAGGCATTAACATCGTATATGCTATGTCCACCATAAGAATTTACTATGTCATATACTCGTTATACTATCCCTTGATTTTAGGATTGGCTGTACTCTTATGCATAATTTTTTATTATATGTTGCGTAGAAAAAAGTTGAAAAACCAAGGATGGAACGGTTTCTATGTCATATGCTTCTTCGTTTTTTACCCCTTAATCGCCTTAGGATTATTGGTATACTTCTGCAGATTTAATATGTTGCATATAAAACAGATGAAAAAATTAGGGATAACCGACTATAGATGGGAAGCAGCGAAAGGTGGTATCATCGGGATGGTTGTAGCCGTCATAGGCTTCGTCCCAATCTACTATGTCATATTCATTGCCTTGCAAAATCATTTCCCTGTAGAGGAAGTCTATTCAAACTCAACTCTGTGCACTATCATTGGATCTATCGGCGGTGTCATCTCTTCATGTATAACCTCTTACTTCTTTGTATTTTCAGGGAAAGGGAAGATATGGCGTTCGAGAAGACGAATGGCACAGCAATAACTCGGGGAGATTTCAGAACGACTGCTGACAGAACCCGAACCTGAAAAAGACAAATATTATTCACAGACCTGATATTTTTATTTACAAACACATAACCAATAACATAATATGGAAGAAAGGAAATATGTACCGGAACCGATCGACACCACCGGTGTAGAACTGCCAGAAAGTCTGACAATGCTAATCGAGCAGATGGCACGTAACGTACATGAGGTGTGGGCGGCATCGCGCATGAGCCAAGGTTGGACATATGGTTCGCAACGTGACGACACGCTTAAGACACACCCTTGCCTTGTGCCATATGAAACGTTGCCGGAGGAGGAAAAGGAATACGACCGCAACACGGCAATCAGCACATTGAAACTAATCACCAAATTAGGCTTCAAGATTTCAAAACTGATGCAATAAACAAGAATTTGCTGAGATAAGGTGAATTGTTTTATCTCTCACAACAATCCTTTTTGCTGTTGATAAAGACGTAGTTTGGAAGTTTATGCTTACTTTTGTAACAAGGAATTACAGATTAGGCACAAATCGATGTAAATGGAACTGTAATCAATAATTTCTGTAACAAAAGAAAAATCAATTAATTAGAAAATATTATGAGCCAAAACTTTGCACGATTGTTGATTATCTTGTCGGTCATTAGCGGATATGCTCTGCTGTCGTTTGCCGAAGATGATACCTTGCTGCAAGAAACCACTTTCCTCGAAGAAACGCTCGATGAAGCCGACCACATGGTGATGGACAGCCTGTTGCGTGCCGACAGCCTGCAACGTGCCGACATAGCACGCCGCGACAGCATGATGCGAGCCGACAGCATCAAAGCCGTTATGCGTAAAAAGCGAAAACCCGAAATCAAAATATTGGCAGTAACACTCGGCGACAGTGCAACCATAAATTTCGATTCGATACAATTGCAACCGAGCATTCTATTTATGCCGCTCGTATTCGAGCATCAAGAATCCTTCAATGACAGCATCACATTCTATGCCGAAGGCATAGGCATCGACAAGCAGGGATTCAACTACGACACGCAGCTACTCGACAGCCTGAGCCGCAAAACATACCATGAGCGTCGCACACGCTACAGCATGATGCTCAATCATCCCGATATGGTAACATATAACCTCGACAACCTGCCCAAACCTCCCGAACAATATGAAATTGAAGCCGACCCCACAACACGCATATTGAAACTTGAAAAAACCGATACATCCCCACTTGCAGTCGAAATCGTAGAAGAAGTGGAAGTGCCTGTAATAAAAATGCGAAACTGGATACACTCTTTTGATGCGGCTATGCAATTTTCGCAGGCATTTGTGTCGGACAACTGGTATCAGGGCGGTAACAACAATTTAAACATACTGGGCAACGTAACATGGACTGTGTCACTCAACCAAAATGTACACCCCAACCTGCTGTTTGAAAACTCGATTCAATATAAAATAAATATGAGTTCGGCAGCACAAGACTCGTTGCGAAACTACAGCATCAGTGAAGACTTGTTCCAAGTCAATACTAAATTCGGCTACAAGGCTATACGCAACTGGTACTATTCGGCGACCATGCAGTTCAAGACACAGCTTTTCAACAATTATGAGGCCAATACCAACGACATGACTGCCTCGTTCCTCACTCCGGGTGAATTAAACCTTGGTCTTGGTATGTCGTACAGCACAACAAGCAAAAAAGGATATGCAACATTCGACCTCTCAATCTCTCCACTCTCATACAACATGAAAATATGCCGTGATAACGTTCGAGTAGATCCCACCGAGGTGGGAGTAGAGGCCGGCAAGCATATCAAAGGAGACTTCGGTTCCAACATCGAGGCAAAATTATCATGGTCCATAACTCCGGCAATCAGTTGGACATCGCGCATATACACTTTCTCCAACTACGACTATGTGCAAAGCGACTGGGAAAATACATTTAATTTTTCTATCAACAAGTACTTATCCACCCAATTATATTTGCATTTGCGATTCGACAATTCAACGGAAACAGATTCCGACTGGGGTGACTGGCAGATGAAAGAGATTCTAAGTTTTGGCTTGAAATACAGCTTTGCAATGAACTGATTCACTCACGCTTCCCCCCCAATATTGCGAGAATAAGACATTACGGCTCGGCAGTTATCGCTATCTTGCGCGAAGCAGTGGTTGTCTGCACTCCATCGGTCGATATTCCGGCGCGATATACATATACGCCACGTTGAACACGCCGCCCTGAAAAGTCGGTCAAATCCCATGTTACAGGGAATGATGTAAACATATCGCTACGCCCTGTTTCTTCGGCACTCCATACAAGCTGCCCCATCAAGTTATACACATAAATAGTCACTGTTATCGATGCATCGGGACGATTGTGCTTTAAATAGAAATTAGCTTCCGTACTGGCAGGGTTGGGAGTAGCATACACTTCATAAAGATTGGGTGCAAGTCCATTGACTACATTAAACGATATGGTGCGTTCACTTGAGTTGGCAAACACATCCCACACACGCAACCGTAATGTATGTACGCCCTCTTCAAGGTCTTCAAGAGGATAATAAATAAATCCACCCGCACCATCCTCATCGTCAGGAGCAATCTCTGGAGTGAAATAAGAAGACACATCTGAGTAAGTTGTAGTGCCGTCAAGCAAAAGTGTCATCTGGTGTCCTATGCCAGACGTTGAAAAATTCAGCCCGGAACTATCATAAACTTCGGCAATAAGCAGCGGCGACTCATTTACCTTGTCACCATTGGTGAAATCTTCGCTATTAAGATACATCGAACGGATATTCGGGCCTATGGTGTCGTTTGCCGCAGTTTCGTCATATCCATATATGTAAAAATTACTGTTCGAGCCATTTGCCTCCTTGCCGTCATCGCTATATGCATACAAATTGAGTTCTGCCGGCCGATAATTGTCGGCAGAAACCTCCGACGGGATGGTAATCTGAAACACAAATTCTCCGTTGCTTATAGAATCCTTAATTACTGCCAACTTGTTGCTGCGTTCGTCATACACAAATGATACCCCGTCTTGATTACCATTAGTTTCGACCGAGCGTTCGGCATCATAGAGTGTAGGAAATATAGCACCATTGAACGAAGTGTCCTTGTTGCCGCTGCTGTCATATATAGACCCACGCACGGTTATCGTCTGGCATGCCATGAACTCGGGCATATTTTCTTCGGTCGGCTCGATGCCGTTGATTGTTTCAATTTCGGCATGATAGGTGGGATAGCCAAGCCGCATGGCAGGGTCACCAAGCAATATATAACGTAACTTGTTGGTATCGTTGACCGAATTCTTCGACAACCGATATATATCGCCTACACGCTGATAATTACCATTGCTGTCCTTCTTGAACAGTTGGTTACAAAATTGGTAGGTAATATCGGCATTATTGGATATATATACTACCCGCGTCGTTGAATACATTGCAATGCCGCCACCACGCTCATTAAGGAACATCAGTTCACCACCCGACACACTGGAAGCATCGACACGTGAAAACTCACACGTGGCTGTAAAAAATAACGGAATATGGCTATAATACAAACTGTTGTTTATGTCGTCCCACGTAAGCATACTCTCGTGCGACCATCCTACCGGACTTCCATGTCCCACATAATTGAAGACAAACGCCCCGTCGGTCAGCAATTTAAACATTTGTTTGCGAGCTTCGGGATAAGTGCTGCCACTACCTTCATCGGTGAGAGTATAAGCATCTGTGTAGATTCTGTTATACACATAGTTCTCTCCACCGTTTTCAATCATTTGTGTTATACCATTTTCGGCTTGTTGCATGTGCTGAGCCTGGTCGCCATCATCAGCAAGTACTATTATATTGTTCTTCCATGAGCCTAAATCCTCATTATAAACATATTCTTCAAGTTTATCTATCACATCATCGGCTTCAGACGTATCTTTCACCGGCATCCTCCCTATGGCAATGTCCATGCCACGAGTGTGTACATTCGACGTACTCGACCCATCGGACAAGCAAGCCAAAATATCATCGCTGCAAAACGAACTTTGCTCATTGATACCGTCATCCGATTCCCAAATAAGAAGTCGCGGATAATCAAGCGACTGCGCGACAGAGGTTATGTTACGATTGTCATAAAGCGCACGACCAAATAGCAGCATATAGCCCAACGTATGTCCATCACTGCTTGTGCCACGGTCATAAAACATCTTTGCAAGTTTCCGATATGCCATTACATCGGGCGTACCAGAAGAAAATTCATTGAAAATCAAAGAATGGTCAACCACAAGCACACGCATCGTATCCATTTGTTCGTGCAAAGATGCTATCCTTCGAGCCTCGGTCAGGAATTGGCTCGGAGAAATGATAATCATGTCGGGTGTCGCTTCGGCATGTAAATCCTGATTGCTCACGCTACCCACAAGCACCGGCGAAGAGAACGACCCATTCTCGTTAAAGGCCACATACTCTCTTTCACCGCTCCCCGACGGGGTAAATTGCGCCGTGCTACCATCGGCAGAATAAGAAACTTCTACCGGGACATGCGAAGTGGTCACATCCCAGATATGCGTATTTGAAGTACAGCCCGACAGACAATAAACGGCCTGCGAGGAGCCGCTTGACGGAGTGCGGAATAGCAACTGATCGTCCCCATCCATATCCAGACTTCTGGTATAATTGACCGTGATATAATCAAGTCTTGCTACCGACACCGTACCCGAATAACTGAATGAAACAGAATAACTCAGGCTTTCACTGCTTAGAGAAAACTGCTTCACGCTCTCGGACAGGCGCACATGGTCATACTCTGAGGTCAATGCTTGTATATTGTCGCTACCCGATATTGCATTTCCATTATAACTATACTTAAGAGTGCAACTGCCACCCGAGGCGGCGGCACCAAATCCCGTTTGTACTGATACTGTAGAGCCACTGACAAGCCCGTCAAGGTTAAAACTGAACGACTGGGTTGAACTGTAACGGAAATCCTCTCCAAGCAACAAATTTCCGGTTTCACCCGGGGAATACAATTCTTCTTCATGAAAAACGCGGTCGGTGAATGTCGTTACAGTTTCTCCACCACCCAATGCCGTCTGCTCCGTGTCTATCGACAGAGTTTGAATATCGCTACGGTCGGTAATAAAATAGTAGCCCGCAGTGGCATAAGGGTGCTGGTATTGTTTGTAAGTCATTCCCGACAGGCTCGACGTGCGCCATGTCGTAGGTCCCTGCGCATAAAACAATATCCTGTCGGACAAACGCAAAACAGGCACTTGCGGCAAGTCGTCGATTTGGTTTTCATCAAGGGTCGTAGATACCGGAGCACCGCCATACCCGAATATTTTAACACTTGAAGGATCAGAAAATCCCCATTGTGCAAGCAATGAATTTGAGATATAATGAATACCGGTTTCAGTCACCGACACCTTCACCCATCGTCCCGATGAAAGCACACTTTGGCTCGCATAATGCGACGTATCGAGTGCCAACACCTCGACAGGGCAAAATGCCATGCTACCCAGCAGTATGATTATAGACAAGACGTATCGTAGAAATATATCCATATGCAGTTCCACACATTATCAATTTAATAACGACAATCCGTTCAAAATATTATCTACACATGCGTTTTGAGCACAATATATCTTATTCTTACAACAAAGACGGTGGACATAATTAGAGGGTGCATCAAATTTTTCCCATTTGCTCATTTCATGACAATTTCTTCACTACTGCGCGCATGGGTCAGTCCTGTGACAGCATATCCAAAATATGCATGACTGCGCCCTGCCCGGGAGCAAGCCACGTAATTGCGGGATCTTTGGCAAACCATCTGATTTGCTGTTTGGCATAAACTCGCGTGTTTTTTTTAATACGCTCAACGGCTGTGTAAAAATCCATTTTACCATCAAAATAGGCAAACATTTCTTTAAAGCCTACCGTATTCAGCGAATTAAGATTCCTCAACGGATAAACGGCACGAGCCTCTTTCTCCAATCCCATTTCAACCATTGCATCGACACGATGATTGATTCGCTCGAACAGGAGTTCTCGGGGCAAGTTCAACCCTATTTTAAGAATCTTAAAAGGACGTTGTTTCTGCAGCCCCGTGCGCAGCGACGTATAAGGCACACCGGCCTGATAGCAAATTTCAAGTGCATGAATCAGTCGTTTGTGATTATTTTGGTCGGCTATTTTAAGGTAATCGGGGTCGAGCAGTTCAAGTTGCGCAACAATGGTCTCGATGCCGCAGTCCCGATGAATTTGCATAACCCGTTCACGCACTTCACGGCTGATTGTAGGCATTGCATCTATACCACGGCACACCGCATCGATATACATCATCGAGCCACCACACATGACGGCACAACGGCACGAAGAACGGTCGAAAAGACTCGGCAGCAATTCAATGACATCTTGTTCAAACTGAGCCGCACTGTAATAATCGCCAAGCTGCTTTGTCGCCACGAAGTGATGCACGACCTGCTTTTGCTCCTCTTCGGTAGGAGCTGCCGTTCCTATGGGAATGTCACGAAAAATCTGCCGCGAATCAGCCGAAATAATTTCAGTGTCTAAACATCGCGCCACCTCTATGGCAGTGGCCGTTTTTCCCACTCCCGTCGGCCCTGTTATTACTATCAATGTGTCTTGTTGCATCGCCATCTATGGTACAAAAATACTAATAAAATGCTTGTTTTGCCATAAAACACAATTTTGTTCATAACCATTGAAACAAATTTAATAACTTTGTCATCGCAATTCATAGAAATAGATTAGACAAAGACACTCGGATATGAGTTTTAATTATCCGGCATTATAAAACATTAAACACACACCAATTGACTATGCTTACGACTATTATCATACTCATCGTTGCCGCTGCTTTTTTCGTATCGGGCAAATTACGGTCTGACATCGTTGCGCTATGCGCACTCATCAGTTTACTAATCTGCCAGATACTTACCACCGAAGAAGCATTATCGGGTTTTTCTAATTCGGTAGTTATCATGATGGTGGGACTTTTTGTCGTAGGCGGCGGCATTGTACAAACCGGTCTTGCCAAAATGATCAGTTCGCGCATCCTTAAACTGGCGGGAAACAGTGAAACCAAGCTATTAATGCTCATAATGCTTGTTACAGCGGGCATAGGCGCATTCGTCAGCAATACCGGCACAGTGGCACTGATGTTACCGATTGTCGTAAGCATGGCTGCAAGTGCCGGTGTCAGCTCAAGCCGATTCTTGATGCCGCTTGCTTTTGCAAGCAGCATGGGCGGTATGATGACACTCATTGGTACGCCTCCCAACCTCGTCATACAAAATGCGCTGACAAGTGCCGGATACGACCCTTTGTCGTTTTTTTCATTCCTTCCGGTAGGTTTGGTCTGTGTGGCTACAGGCATAATCGTCTTGTTGCCCCTCACCAAATTGTTCCTTTCGGGCAAGGGCAAACGCAATAGCAATGCGTCATCGAACAAATCGCTTGGACAATTAGTGAAAGAATATGGATTGTCCAACAACTTGTTTCGCCTGCGCATCCATTCAAATTCGATTACTGCCGGAAAGAGCATTTCAGAACTCGACGTGCGTCGACGCTTTGGGCTAAACATCCTTGAAGTGCGCAGAAGCACGTCATCACAGCACCGCTTCTTAAAGACCGT
Source organism: uncultured Muribaculaceae bacterium (assembly GCA_964395975.1). Lineage (GTDB taxonomy): Bacteria > Bacteroidota > Bacteroidia > Bacteroidales > Muribaculaceae > Avimuribaculum. Next base: position 19,221 of record CAYNBZ010000037.1, read on the forward strand.
CACGCAAGAACTTGCTTCGCCCGACACAGTGCTCAACCATGGAGATGTCATCTACGTATCGGGTGATGCCGAAGATGTTTCTAAATTTGCACAAGAATGTTCACTCGAATTGATGGACAGCTCTACCGAAGAAGCAGCAGCATCCTCAACCGACAAGAAACTTGCATTCTATAACATCGGAATAGCCGAAATTGTAATAACGCCCAACTCGGGAATAACCAACCAAATGGTAAAAGAGGTGGGATTTCGTGACAAGTATAACTTGAATGTGCTTGGAATTCGGCGTAAACAAGAATACATACTGCGCGACCTCGGCAAGCATCATGTGCATAATGGCGATGTACTGCTTGTGCAAGGCATGTGGCAAGACATAGCCCGACTGGAAAATGAGGGTAACGGTAACGACTGGGTGGTACTCGGCCAACCACTCGATGAAGCAGCCAAGGTGACACTCGATTACAAAGCACCGGTTGCAGCAGCCATAATGGTGATGATGGTAGCGATGATGGTATTTGATTTCATTCCGGTTGAACCCGTCACGGCAGTAATGATTGCCGGTGTGCTGATGGTGCTTACAGGATGTTTCCGCAACGTGGAAGCTGCATATAAAACCATCAATTGGGAAACCATAGTGCTGTTTGCCGCCATGTTGCCAATGTCGCTTGCTCTGGAAAAGACAGGTGCATCCGAGTATATCTCCGGTTCGCTTGTTAGCGGACTCGGCACTTACGGTCCACTCGTGTTGATGGCAGGCGTGTATTTCACCACATCGCTGATGACAATGTTTATCAGCAATACTGTAACGGCAGTACTAATGGCACCAATTGCCTTGCAAAGTGCCGTGCAGATTGGGATCAGCCCTGTTCCATTCCTATTTGCCGTAACCGTGGCAGCAAGCATGTGCTTTGCATCTCCTTTTGCTACCCCACCAAACGCACTTGTGATGCCGGCAGGGCAATACACATTCATGGATTACATAAAAGTAGGGCTGCCACTACAAGTCATCATGGGCATTGTGATGATATTCGTACTTCCGCTTATATTCCCATTTTGAAATAAAAGACCCTCCGATGCTTCATGTCGCACATCGGAGGTTTTTTAATCGTCATCTTATGAAATTTGTTGACAAACGCTCTTCCTTCTCAGGGACAGGTTGGCCACCATTTTTCAGATTCTTAAGCATCCATGCCATGTTGTTACCAAGCGTACGCATCGTTTGTAATCCCTCGGCATCTTGCTCTGCCTCTCCGGGCATACAGCCATGTACGCTGTTCCAATACTGTGAAGTCACAACAGGCATATTGCTTATCATAAAATATTTGTTCAACCTGTCGAAAGTTGCACTTGCTCCACCTCGGCGGCAAACAGCCACGGCAGCTGCCGGCTTGTATTGCAACAACGACGAAGACGAATAGAAAAGTCTGTCGAGCAACGCGCATAACGACCCGTTTGGTCCTGCATAATACACCGGCGAACCGATGACAATACCATCAATCCCTGGCAGTTTTTCCCTGATAGAGTTATACAGCTCATCATTGAATGCGCACCGTCCAAGTTGACGACACCGTGCACACGCTATGCACCCCTGCACCGCTTTCGTTCCAATCGACACAATTTCAATGTCAATGTCATTGGCCTGCAATGCCTTTGCCACCTCCGACAGAGCTATGGCTGTATTCCCGTTTTCATGGGGACTTCCGTTTATCAATAATACTTTCATCTACCTTTATTATTTGTTATAATTAATGCCAATAAATACAACACAGCGGCTCAGGAACGTTCCCCGAGCCGCTGTAAGAAATTTGTTTTTCCTTAAATTCGCTCCTTTGTAAAAAGGCGTAAATTACTACTTGCGAATACCAAGTTCCTTTTTTGCAATGATAGCGCGGTAGCGATTGATGTCTTTGCGCATCAAGTAATCAAGCATTCGACGACGCTTACCTACAAGCTTTTTCAATGCACGTTCTGTCGTATAATCTTTGTGATTCGACTTTAAGTGTTCAGTCAAATGGGAAATACGGATTGAGAATAATGCAATCTGTGCCTCAGGCGACCCAGTATCAGTATTGCTGGCTCCGTAGGTTCCAAAGATTTCTTTTTTCTTTTCAGGATCTAAATACATTTCCTAATTGTTTTTTGTATGTTGTTTGAAAAATCGGTTTGCAAAGGTAGCAATTTTTATTTTATCTCGCAAGCGATTGCACCTAAATATATGACAGAAAAACATATAACACAACGTTCAGTCTGCAATACACCCCAAAAATGCTTGCTGCAATGTACACAGATGCCATGTTGCCATTCATAGGCTTCACTATACCCTGAACTGGCCGTAACCGTCAAAGCATAAGAACGGCTTGTGGAAACAATCGGCGTTGACTCTACCATGACCGTGGTTCCACAGGCTGCTTGAAAAAGTGAGAAATGAAGAAAACAAATTCGAACGACAAAAAAACAAAGTAAATGGCATCGGTAAAAGTGAAATTTCGTCCTTCCACCGTAACCGGCAGGGAAGGAGGCATCTATTTTCAGGTAATCCACGGGCGGACAGTCCGCCAAATCAGAACGGATTTCCGCATATTTGATGCGGAATGGGACAAGGAAACCTCGTCTGTCCGAATCATGCCTGAAACCGGCGAGAATAGGAAACGGTACCTCCGCAGCGTTGCAGGGCATATCAGTTGGGACATCCGACGGTTGCAGAACATCATCGCGCAATGCAACAGGCAAGGCGGGAGATACTCCGCAGACAATATCATAGAGAAGTTCAACAGGCAGGCGGACGGACAATCCTTATTCCGTTTCATGCAGGGTGTCATCGGACAGTTGAAGCGGCTTGGCAAGGTGCGCACGTCGGAAACATACTCTGCCACCCTGGCCAGTTTCATGAAGTTCCGCGACGGGGAAGATTTGCTTCTGTGCGAGATGGACGGCGAAACGACAATGCTTTATGAAGCGTGGCTGAAAGCCAACGGCAACTGCCCCAATACGGTTTCCTTTTATATGCGCATACTCCGTGCCGTCTATAACCGTGCCGTGGAAAAGGAACTGACGGAACAGAAATATCCGTTCAAGCATGTTTACACGGGCATCGGCAAGACGGTGAAACGCGCCGTGCCGCTGAAATCCATCCGGCGCATCAAAGAACTTGACCTGACATTGAAACCGCATCTGGACTATGCACGGGATATGTTCCTCTTTTCATTTTATACCCGCGGAATGTCGTTCATAGACATGGCCTACTTGAAAAAGTCCGACTTGAAGGACGGCATCATCATATACCGCAGGAGAAAGACCGGACAGCAACTGACAATCAAATGGGAAAAGTGCATGGAAGAGATCATCACCAAGTACGGGAAGAATCCGTGCACCCATTACCTTTTGCCCATCATCACCAACCCGTTGGCAGACGAGCGGACGCAATACCTTAACGCCCTTTGCCGCATCAACGTGGCACTGAAAGAGGTCGCCCGGTTGGCAGGGCTGCACATTCCACTATCCATGCACTGCGCGAGGCACTGCTGGGCAAGCATCGCAAGGAGCAAGAACATACCGCTTTCAGTCATCAGCGAGGGTATGGGTCACGATTCGGAGGAGACCACACGCATCTATCTCGCCTCACTCGACACAAGCACAGTGGACAAGGCGAACAGCCTTATTCTGAAAAGTTTGTAGCGAAAATTTCCGGATAAAATTT
>CAYNBZ010000038.1:0-22673 GCA_964395975.1 uncultured Muribaculaceae bacterium
ATCAATGACGGACAACTGACTTTGTTTTGACTTTATATCGAACTCACGTTAAATAGAATAAAATCAGCCAACTAATTCATGCACAAAGCGTTGCGAATTAGTTGGCTGATTTGTATCTTTAGGTAGGGATATTCAGTAAATGTTCCTAACGATTAAAACACTGCTTTCTGTTCTCCCGTAATGTCGGCAAACAAGTTGTTGGCAAGACTCGATGCCCCGATACGAAAATACTCGTTTGTAAGCCACTTTTCACCGAGGATTTCCTTTACAATAGTGTAATACTTCAAAGCATCTTCTGTGGTACGTACTCCACCCGAAACCTTGAATCCCACCATGCGGCCATGATTCTCATAATATTCCTTGATACACTGACACATCACCCAAGCAGCCTCAAGCGAAGCCCCAGGATAAATCTTTCCGGTCGAAGTCTTGATAAAATCAGCACCCGAATAAATCGACAAAATCGATGCCGCCTTAATGTTTTCTGCTGTCTTCAATGCCCCTGTTTCAAGAATCACTTTCAATCGCGCACCACCTGCAGACTCTTTTATTTCCGAAATTTCATCGCACAATTCTTCATATGCACCATCGACGAACAGACCAAGGTTGAATACTATATCCACCTCGTCGGCACCATCGGCAACGGCCAAAGCCGTTTCGGCACACTTCACCTCAAGGTGAGCCTGGGATGAAGGAAAATTGGCTGAACAAACTGCAATATTGACATCACTCACTTCAAGATTCTGACGCACGACTGCGGCAAAATTAGAATACACACATATCGCGGCAACATTGGAATATTGCGGATAATTCTCTTCAAAATCGTTCACACGATGTGTAAACGCAGCCACCGAACGCTCACTGTCGGTGCTGTTAAGCGTGGTGAGATCGATACAGTTAAACATAAACCTGTAAGTACTTTCCGAGCGATTCTCATCAAGATGCTCAGCAAGCAACTTCTCCACGCAGTTTTTTACTTCCATGTCATCGGTGGTTACACGGCTTGAGCCGATAGCTTGCCTGTACTTGTCAGTAGAAGGTTGTTCATGTTCGTGGTCATGAATGTGATCGTATTCCATATATTTTAATTTTATACATTAAATTATACAACTGCCATATTTTGAATCATAATAATACACTTATAATCAACCAACTGCCCCAATCCAAACAAAACCTTTACTGCACATAGACATACAGAAGTTGATACCCTCGGATGCGACATCTCCTACTTCAGCTTTTCGTTTTGCATATGACGTGTGCTGTCTCGCTTGGTTTTCTTGCTGAAACTTGCTTCAAGAGCCTCAGTGAGGTTTACCCCTGTTTGATTGGCAATGCATATGAGCACCCACAACACATCGGCAAGTTCCTCGGGAAGAGCGTCGGCATTCTCACACGGTTTAAACGACTGGTCACCATAACGTCGAGCCATAATACGGGCAAGTTCACCAACCTCCTCGGTCAAAACCGCCATATTGGTGAGTTCGCTGAAATAACGTACACCGTAAGTGTGTATCCATGCATCAACACGCGCCTGTGCTTCATCGATTGTCATAGTCCTACAAATTTATACTTTATTTCTCGAATCTACAATAATGGTCACAGGACCGTCATTGACCAAACCTACTTGCATGTTGGCTCCAAATTGCCCTCGAGCTACTTGTCGACCAAGCAATGCACCTACCTGCTCGCAATAACGCTCATACAACGGCACAGCCAACTCATGCCCTGCCGCATGAATATAAGATGGGCGGTTGCCTTTCTTTGTCGATGCAGCAAGCGTAAACTGGCTCACGGCAAGCACCTCTCCACTAATGTCGATGACACTGCGATTCATCACCCCCTGTTCATCATCGAATATGCGCATATTTACAGTCTTTTGGGCAAGCCAGTCCACATCATCGGCAGTATCGCCTTCGACAACCCCGACAAGCACCATCAGCCCCTCGCCTATTGAGCTGAACAGCCGTCCATCGATCGAAACAGAAGCTTCCGACACACGTTGAATTACTATCTTCATCTCTTATTTTGTTTCTACAATCTCTTCTCTTAATCCGTTATATACTATTTGTGCCTTGGCAGGTCCAACCACAGCTGCAATATCTTCGAGCGATGCCTCGCGCACACGTTTTAGGCTCTTGAAGTGACGTAACAGCATGTCACGGGTTTTATCCCCGACACCCTTTATATCATCAAATGCCGAATGTACTTGCCCCTTGCTGCGACGGTTGCGATGGTGCGTAATACCAAAACGATGAGCCTCGTCGCGCAAATGCTGCACAACTTTCAACGACTCGCTGTTCTTGTCGATATAAAGCGGAACACTATCGCCGGGGAAATAAATTTCTTCAAGCCGTTTGGCAATGCCGGCAAGAGCCACCTTTCCACGCAACCCCATAGCATCAAATGCCTCGACAGCAGCACTCAGCTGCCCTTTCCCACCATCGACAATTACCAACTGAGGTAACTCCTCCCCTTCTTGCAGAAGTCGCGTATAACGGCGTGTCAGCACCTCTTTCATCGATGCAAAATCATCAGGTCCCACAACAGTCTTGATATTGAAATGCCTGTAATCGCGCTTTGACGGCTTTGCATTCTTAAACACAACACACGATGCAACAGGATTTGTACCTTGAATATTCGAATTGTCGAAACATTCTATGTGCCGAGGCAATTCCTTTAGCCGAAAATCACGTTGAATTGTGGTGAGTGTGCGCATGGTTCGCTGCTCTGGATTCAATTTTTCGGATGTTTTCAGTTTGTCGATTTTATACTGCTTCGCATTCTTCAACGACACTTCAAGCAACTTCTTCTTGTCCCCTTTCTGCGGAATTATGAATGTCACGCCCTCAAATTCCACATCAGGTAACTCCGGTACAATAATCTCTCGCACACGGCGACTAAACTTCACTTGTACCTCATTAATAGCCATTGACAATATTTCGGCTACGGTTTCATCGAGTTTTTTGCGGTACTCAAGAGTCAAACTCTGTACAATCGAACCGTTGCGTATATGCATATAATTGACATAATAACTGTCATCATCTGAATCTACTGAATAGACATCAACATCATGAATGGACATGCTTACAATTACCGAACGTGCCTTATACCGTTCGACAAGTAAATATTTTTCTTTTATTACTTGAGCCTCCTCAAATCGCATCTCGGCTGCAAGCTGTGTCATTTCCTCTTTCAGATAATCGCATACCTGCTGCACGTTTCCATTAAGAATCTGTCTGATTTCATCGAAATATTTTCCATAAGTTTTAGAATCAATCACACCCTCACAGCAACCTTGGCAATTTTTGATATGGAATTGCAAACACACCTTGTGCTTGTGTTTCACAATGCTTTCTTCGGAAATGGGCAATCGACAAGTTCGAACGGGATACATTTCACGAATAGTTTCAATAACGGTTTTTGCCACCTGCAAATTAGTGTATGGTCCGAAATATTTCCCGCCATGCTTTGTGACAGTTCTCGTAAGGAACATCCGTGGATAAAGTTCATTTGTTACGCATATCCATGGATAAGACTTATCATCCTTGAGCAGCACATTATACCGTGGCTTATACTCTTTGATAAGGCTGTTTTCAAGATGCAAAGCATCTTCCTCGCTCCCGACAACTATATACTTCAAATCGCGAATATTGCGCACGAGCAAATTGGTGCGCGCCACGCTATGCACGCGATTGAAGTAACTACTCACTCGTCTGCGTAGTTTCTTCGCCTTACCCACATAAATCACCGTCCCGTCTTTATCGTAATAAAGATATACACCGGGAGTATCCGGCAACAGTTCGACCTTACCCTTTAAATCTTCTCGTGTGTTCACACCCTATCCTCAACTCAATACACTAAGAGGGATTTCACATCAGCATCTTCAGGGAAAGCCTTACGTCCATTAAGGTCACTCAATTCTATAATAAAGTTCACATAAATTTTCTTAGGGTTCATCGACTTTACAAGCTCATAGGCAGCAGCCATAGTCCCACCGGTTGCCAACAAATCATCATGCAACACCACAACATCATCTTCCCCTATTGCATCGCGGTGAATCTCAATCACATCCTCACCATACTCTTTTTCATACGACTTCTGCACAGTGTCGGCTGGCAACTTACCAGGCTTACGAACCAACACAAACCCTGCACCGAGCTCATGAGCAAGAATCGAGCCACAGATGAATCCCCTGGCTTCAATACCTACCACCTTAGTTACACCTGCATCCTTATACATACTTTTCAATTCTTCGCTTACCAAGTGCAAAGCCTTGCCATCCTTAAATACGGTAGTAAGATCCCTGAACAATATCCCCTGTGTCGGGAAATCAGGTATATCACGAACCATTTTTTTTATATTCTCCAAATTTTTCTTTTCCATAAATATATCTTGTTTAAATTATTGTTCCACGTGAAACATTTTATCGCTATCTCCCTAAGAGCAAAAGAAGTATGTTTATGTCGCTCGGAGAAATTCCCGGTATCCTCGATGCCTGTGCAATCGTTTCAGGATCGATTCGAGTAAGTTTCTGCCGCGCTTCGGTCGATAGCGATTTTATATCATTATATACAACCTTCCCTTTCAGTCTTACATTTTCGAGTCGTCGTAATTTGTCAGCTATCACGCGTTCACGGTCGATGTAACCTTGATATTTTATCAATATCTCTGCCGCCTCCACAATCTCTTCCTTTCGCTGCTGCTCTATCTTGTCAAGAAACTGTTTCAACGGGGTAATTATTTCGGCCAACTTGTCGATGTTAAGTTGGGGGCGTAAAATCAAATCATACAGTTTTACACCCTGCTTAAGCGGAACCGTGTCGAGAGCTTCAAGCGCAGGATTTATAATCGAAGCTTTAACAGAAAATTCCTTTGCAAAACCGATTATAGCATCGCGTTGATTTCTTTTGGACAGCATTAATTCATAACGTTCATGAGTTGCAAGACCTAGGTCATATGCCCTCTCGGTAAGTCGCATATCGGCATCATCTTGACGTAACAGAATGCGATACTCTGCACGGGAAGTAAACATGCGATATGGCTCATCAACACCTTTTGTCACCAAGTCATCAATAAGGACACCTATATAGGCTTCATCGCGGCCAAGAACAAATGGCGCAAGCCCATTTATCTTAAGATGGGCATTTATACCTGCAATCAATCCCTGTCCGGCAGCCTCTTCATAACCGGTGGTACCATTGACCTGACCGGCAAAAAACAGATTTCGCACTATCTTGGTTTCAAGCGTATGCGTGAGTTGGGTTGGATCAAAAAAGTCATATTCTATTGCGTACCCTGGACGATATATTTGCACATCACGCAATGCCGGAATCTTTTGCAGAGCTAAGAACTGTATGTCAAGCGGCAACGACGATGAGAATCCGTTAAGATAAAATTCCTGCGTATCCTCACCTTCCGGTTCCAAAAACAACTGATGTTGTGACTTTTCGGCAAACGTTACAATCTTCGTTTCAATACTTGGACAATAACGAGGGCCGATGCTCTTGATTTGTCCGTTATAAAGTGGCGAATCGGGCAAGCCTTTGCGTAATATATCATGCACATCCGGATTGGTGTACACAATCCAACATGGACGCTGACGCAAATGACGTTTCTCTTCAGGCAAGAAAGAAAATTTATGGAAATCATTGTCACCTTCCTGCATTTCGGCATCTTCAAAATGCACCGAACGAGCATCAATGCGTACAGGTGTTCCTGTCTTCATACGAGCCGTTTCAAAGCCAAGTTGTCTCAATTGTTCGGTTATTCCATGCGATGCAGGTTCAGAAATTCTACCACCGGGTATCATCACCCTGCCTATGTGCATCAATCCATTCAAGAATGTCCCAGCAGTCAGTACCACTGCCAAAGCCTTAAATGTCACACCAAGCATTGTAGTAACACCTGTAACAGAGCCATCGGTAATTTCAAGCCCTGTCACGCTGTCTTGCCACACATAAAGATTATCTGTATTCTCGATAACATGCCTCCATTCCGCAATAAAACGGGTGCGGTCGGCTTGCGCCCGAGGACTCCACATTGCCGGTCCTTTCGAACGATTAAGCATACGGAACTGTATAGAAGCTCTATCCGTAACTAAACCCATTTGCCCACCAAGTGCGTCAATTTCACGAACAATCTGCCCCTTTGCAATACCACCTACAGCAGGATTACAACTCATTTGGGCAATTTTGTTCATATCCATTGTGATAAGCAATGTTCGCGAACCAAGCCGTGCAGCAGCACAAGCAGCCTCACAACCGGCATGGCCGGCACCAATCACAATGACATCATAGTCAAATTTCATTATTCTTTTTGTGAAAAAATATATCTAAGCTGTAAACAGATGTTTATGATTCAACCAAACCATTGTAAAGCATTTGCAACGCTTCATCTTCGTGATGCTCCATCACCTCGCGCTCACCAGGCTCCTTATCGTTAATACCCAGCAAGTGCAACACGCCGTGTATCACTACCCTTTTCAATTCATCATCATACAAGCGACCGAAAAGTTCAGCATTGCTGCACACCGTATCAAGCGATATAAACATGTCTCCCGATATACGGCGATGCGTAGAATAATCAAATGTTATAATGTCGGTATAATAATCATGCTTGAGAAATTCACGGTTCACTTGCAATATTTTTTCATCATCACAAAATATATAAGTGAGATTGCCGACGGTTTTCCCAAACCCACCGGCTACCAACTCTATCCACCTTCTTATAACCGGACGGTCGAGTGCTGGCATCTCCACGCCTTCGGCTTCAAAAACAATGTTAGCCATATTGATATGTGCAAGCGACTCACGTGTTTGTTGGTACAAATATAATGCAAGTTGTGTGTAAATGCAAATTAAGAGTCCTTCGTTTTTATGGTTGTCGAAACGCGATCATCATTTCTCATTGTCCGTATATAGACATATTAGAACAATATTGCATCATGCACCTAATTTCTATTTTTCTAGCATCAGATAGGATTCAACAAATTTAAGCATATTTCATTGTATTACAAGATAATACAACACAACAAACTATCTGAGAATCGAAAATTCCAAAGCACACCAAAACAATTCACGGGATATTCACAGGAAACAAGGTTGTTCCGTGAGATTATTTTATATAATTTCGCAAAAATAAATTCTTCCATACACATGGACAGCATCAACAATTGGAAAAAGCAATTGAGAGCCGCAGCACGCGAAGATAAAGTAAAAATACTTTCTTCTTTTTTCAAAACAGGGAAAGGAGAATATGGCGAAGGAGATATTTTCATCGGCATACCGGTTCCTGTCAACCGTGCCATTTCTCGACACTACTACTCATTGCCTTTCGACCAAATAAAAGAGATGCTTACAGATGATATTCATGAATTTCGTCTTGCCGGATTGCTGGCTTTAGTAGAAGCCTACAAACAAGCCAAGGACAACATCGAGCGATGCCATGAGATAGTAAGATTTTATCTCGACAACATGAAGTGCTGTAACAATTGGGATCTCGTCGACCTGTCATCACAATATATCATAGGCAAATATATGCTCCTCATTCGCGATGAAAGCATCGTTAAAGAAATTGTCAAAAGTGAAAACATGTGGGAACAAAGAATTGCCATTGTTTCGACCCTTGCCCTTGTGCGCAATGGCAAAACGAAAACGGCAATTGAGATTGCCGAACAGTTGAGCGACACCCCCATTGAACTACTGCAAAAAGCCACAGGATGGGTACTGCGCGAAGTTGGCAAGCAAGACAAAACCCAACTTTGCAACTACCTCGACCAACATGCGGCAACCATGCCTCGCACTATGCTGCGTTACGCAATAGAGCGATTAACATCCGACGAACGCCGTCACTACATGTCGCTTCGCAACCGATAGTACCCTATACCCTATTGCACCATTCACCTACGGCCTGTGGTAAACTTCAAGAGCCTCGGCGTAAATCGCCTCATCAAATAAAACAAAACAAGCAATAACCCACAAATCAGTACAACCGCGGCAATAAAAATTACCAAAAGACCGCCTTGCCCATCGGGATGAAAAACATAGATAAGCATTTTCATAGTATTACCTACCAACATGTAGTGCGTAATATAAATGAAGAATGAAGCCGCTGCAAGTGACGGCACCACGTGACACACTCCCTTTCGCAAAAGCCAAGCCGACACGTTGTATGCAAATACCATTGCGACCGGAGCCGCAAGTACTTTCGTCGCCAAATAAAGAGTATCAGCATCATTATATAGTTCCACCATCTGTACGGCTGAAAGCAACAGATATAACACAGCCGACAATTTGAAATAGCGACCGAACTCTGTCATCATGTCATGGCCGCGTATGCTCATACAAGCACCAAAAGAAAAAGGGAATAGTGCCGTAAAAAATTCAATTGTCAATCCTGCCACAGCCACATACACGCATCCCCACATCACATACGTCAAACCAACAAAATACAGTCCAAATTTTCTCAAGAAAAAATGCAACGCCGGTGTGATCAATGTCACAGCCATCAACGCTCGCAAAAACCACAATGGACTGTCTTGTGGATAAAAAACTGTCGTGGATGACACAGCATATGAATACACATGTCCGAATACTCCATACGTCGAATTTCCAAAGGTCTGCAATATGGCTGAAAAAGAAAAATCTACATCATTGATGTCAAGTCCGGGTCGCAGAGCCGATAATGGAGGAAAAAAGTAGGACAATTCGACCAATACCGCCACAATATTCCACACGATATAAGGTATAAGCAATGTCTTGATGCGATTGCACAATTTGCGTTTATACACAGACGGAGAAAAATCATTTACTCCTAAGAAAAACACATAACCCGAAATGAAAAAATAAATAGTCAGGCTGTATTCACTTAAAAATGAACGCACAAAATAATATGCTGCATCAATCAATGGCTGTCCCTGAAAAACATATTGTTGTCCATAAACATAAGTTTCACGTACACCAAATACATGCACAGTCAACACTACTAATGCAAGAGGAAATCGCAGCAGGTCAAGCACCTGCGAATGAGCAGCTCTTGAAGTTTGCCTTTCACACGAAATCTTTTCTTGTTTCATGAATAGTATTCTTATATTTTAGAAATGCGATTTATCCCCTCAACCATGCAAAAAGCTTATATGCTATAACACACGTATCCTGAAACTCATTAGCGCATACATCCCCACTAATGATATAATGAATGCTCCTACTCTTAGCAGAAGATGTATTTAAATCGGTGCAAAACTAATTAAAATATTGAAATAACGGGAGTCGATAAAAATTTTTCTTGTCATTAAGAAAAAACGATGGTCAGAAGCCACTAAACCATCAATCTTTAAAAAACAGATATAGTTAATTCATTTACAATATCTCACAAATAACAATCTACAATGTAATAGAGAGGGAGTTTAAAACTCACCTCTCCTTTATAGAAATATTTCCAAAACCTTAAAAACAAATGCACGAATCAAGCCTATCGAAACCCCAAAGTCTCATCTCCCTTGACCTACATCATAGATTCCATTAATCATCATACTCTACGGTGAGGAAATTGCCATTACGGTCGAATTTCAATTCAAGCCGTGATGCAAGTTTCACCTCATAGCTATCAAGATCATCTGCATCATAGCTGATATTAATCACTCCTATACCCTTATAATTTGCATCAAGATATGCCGCTATGGCCGATGGAATAACTTTAGATGAGATGCCATTTGCATTTTTTATTTCTTCCCATTGCCCACTATGACGGAACTCTATAGCAGTACCGTCAGAAAGAAACACTTTATAGTCGGGACGGAAAAAATCGTCATCCACTGCTGCGGCAGTCACTGTGGCCGGTGCAAATTTTTTGATAAAATCGGTAGCTTCGGCAGGTAATTTTGACGCATCGATAGGTTTGTCACCTGCCTGCGCATCAAACGCAACCAACGTCAATGCACACAGAAAAATCGACATGATAACTTTCTTCATACCTCATATAAGCTTTTTTAGTTATAATTTCATGGCACGAAAAAACATTCCTTACCATTTTGACAAAGATATCTCGTTAGAGCATTACCTCTACTTAAAAGGCTTTAAAAATGCTGAAACGCTTATTAAACGAACATAATAAATGTATAGCATCCGACAAACAAAATATAGATATTTGTTTTTTTTGTGAAATATTTTGAACTTTGCATTAAGGGAATAATTATTGTTAATATGAATATATACACTGTACGACGTTATTTTTTGTTTTTCATTTCACTTTTTATCAATGCATTCGGCATTGTTTTCATTACAAAAGCTCTTCTTGGAACTTCACCCATAACAAGTGTTACTTACGTGCTGAGCTTGTTCACACAATGGACAATGGGACAATGGACCATAGCCCTAAACCTACTATTCATGGTGTTTGAATTGCCTTTCATGACAAAAAAATATTTTAAAGAAGCCCGATTGATGTATTTTCTACAAGTTCCAATAACCCTATTTTTCGGACTATCAATCGATTTGTCCATGGATATACTTAAATGGCTCAATCCCACTCATTATCTGTTACAGCTTCTGAGCCTTGCCGTAGGCTGTTTTATCCTTGCAGTCGGCATTGCACTCGAAGTAAAAGCCAATATAGCTCTTGTTGCCGGAGAATTTTTCGTCGGAGCCATTTCCAGACGCATACACAAGGAGTTCGGATTCGTAAAACTTGGTTTCGATATCACACTTGTCATCATAGCTTGCGCATTATCGTGGATATTCATGGATGGCATATACGGTGTTCGCGAAGGCACCGTGATAGCAGCACTTGTGGTGGGACCTATAGTACATTTTATAAGTCCGACCTACAAGATATTCGACAACTTTATAGCTCCTGCGACTGCAAAACAGCCGGCAGGCATCACAAAAGAAGACCATCCAGCCATTATCACCATTGCCAGAGAATATGGCAGCGGAGGAAGACTGCTCGGACAGACAGTAGCAAAACAATTAGGCATACCATGCTACGATAAAGAAATCATCGAACTTGCCGCAAAAGAGAGTGGAATGACAGAACGATACGTATCAGACAATGAACAATCGATGTCACCGCTGTGGATTAAAAACATTATTTTCCAGAACTATGAATCCTCGATTGAGCATAGCCTTTCTTCGAAAGACGCACTTTTCGTTGCCGAAAGCAAAATAATACGCGACATTGCTTCGCGCGGATCATGTGTAATTGTGGGTCGTTGTGCCAACTACATATTGAAAGATTACCCACACGTTATTAACGTATTTTGCTACAGCAATACTGACGATAAAATAAAACGGTGTATCGAAAAATACGGCGTGCCAAAAGAAAATGCCGCCAATGAAGTTCGTCGCATAAACCGTGCACGAGAAACACACTATGAGCATTACACCGGTGAGAAATGGCGCAATTTACACAATTACGATCTCATAGTCAACACCGCGTCCATGAGCATCGACACAGCCTGCTCGTTAATCACTGCTTTGGTAAAGGCATAAGCGACACTTCCCTATCGGCGAAACCATGAGAGGCGGCTGCTTTTCTTTTTATTTTCGACCATTTAGCATGGCGAAATATTGGTCGAGTACCTCATGAGCCGCAATAAAAGAACTCTGCTTGTTGCCAAGTACCAGTTTCTGCTTGGCTGCAAGCATATTTTCAATAACAGGATTGTGATAGAAACTGTCCTTAAGTTTTTCGTCGATGGTTTCATACATCCAATATAACTCTTGCTGGCGACGTTTTTCTTGGAAGTAACCGCTTCGTTTCACAAAATCGAAATAATCGTAAATCATCTTCCACACACCCTCAATGCCTATTTCATAATAACCCGAATAGGTCATCACGCACGGAGCCCAACCACTTGGTGGCAATGGAAACAGATGCAACGCATTGCGAAACTGGGTTGCAGCAAGGTTTGCACGATCAACATTATCCCCGTCGGCTTTGTTGATGACAATGCCATCTGCCATCTCCATAATGCCGCGTTTTATGCCCTGCAATTCATCTCCGGTGCCGGCAAGCTGTATCAATAGGAAAAAATCCACCATCGAATGTACGGCAGTTTCACTCTGTCCCACACCTACTGTTTCGACAAATATCTTATCGAACCCGGCTGCTTCGCATAACACAATAGTTTCACGTGTCTTGCGAGCCACGCCTCCAAGCGATCCTGCCGAAGGGCTTGGTCGGATAAAGGCATCAGGATGTACCGACAATTTCTCCATGCGTGTCTTGTCTCCAAGAATGCTCCCTTTCGAACGTTCACTGCTGGGATCTATGGCTAACACGGCAAGTTTGCCGCCTTGCTTGAGAACATGCAACCCAAACACGTCAATGCTCGTGCTCTTTCCTGCACCCGGCACCCCTGTTATGCCGACCCTTATCGATTTGCCCGAATATGGCAGGCACTTTTCTATCACTTCCTGAGCCACTGCCTCGTGAGCAGGATTTTGACTTTCCACAAGAGTAACTGCCTGGCTCAACACTGTTATGTCACCTCGCAAAATACCCTCGACATATTCAGCTACCGACAGTTGGCGACGCCGACGGCGCACTTTCACATAAGGATTGACCGACGGCGGCTGTTGAATGCCCTTATTGACAGCAAGCCCTGTATATTGTTGTTCGTTTTCAGGATGTTCCATTTTGCCTATTATATTAATTTTTATTGCCCACGATGCGCAACAAAGATTTTGGACGGCGCGGGTCGTTACAATATATGATTATGTTGGTATTGAGTATCTTTTCACCTATTTTATCAGGAATTACCGAAATCTTGACAACCATTGTTTCTCCTTTGCCCAAGTCCTCTTTAAAAGAACCAACCTCTACACAGCGGTCGGTAGCATGTATGCCATAAATCTTCAATCGGTCGTTACCATTGTTTGTAATGGTAAATTGTCGTGTCACAGGCTCAGAAGACAGCGAATCGACATCGATAAACGATAAACGGTCAACATCGAGAGCCATTATAGGCGCATTTTCATGCTGCTCGTCGCTCCACGAAGCAAAGTCGTCATAGATAACAGCCATAACATCAACTCGCTTTATTCCCGCCATCGCGCCATTGCCACGTACTTGAGGCTCAGCAAACAAGTTAAAGTGATTTTCAACATATCCACGTTGTCTGCAACTATCTGTATTTAGCCCCACAGTGATTACATACAAATTATATGGAGCCACAAGAGCTTGATACGGAGCCACGGTAATATATTCCGGCATATCACTTACGTAAAATTTCATAGGCGTATCACTGTCGTTATATGCCTCAATGGTCGCTGTCTGCATACCACCCTCCACCACCTCTCCAAAAGGGACAGAACCTGCATTCAACTTCAATGATCCTACCTCTACCGGATATTTTTCATTAACAGTCAACCCATTTGCAATTACTTTACCTCTTAGTTCTAGGGTCGAGCGATGCGGATCGGTATTTGTCAATACGGTAAAAAACATATTAAACATCCCTGGCCGACCAACGGGATCAAATGTCGCAACAATAGCAGCAGTGTCACCCGGTGCTATGGGATAACGTGGATATTCGGCATAAGAACAACCACATGAAGCGCGCACATGGTTGATTACCACATCTTCACTTCCGTTATTGACAAGTAGGAATAGATGGTTTACTTTACCCTCGCTTTCCATGACTTCGCCAAAGTCATGTTTTGTTTCAAGCCATTCGATATTGGCATAACATTTCGCAATGGCAAACAACAAAACGATTATCGATATCGCTATCCTCATTCGACACAATTTATTGTTTTTTCGGTATTATCGAGCCTTCAAGTGTCAACGTAGTTCGTTTCTCCCGTCCGTTGGTCCTAACCGTGACAGTGCTCATGAAACCACCTTGCCGGCCGGCCGGATTAAAACTTACTTTAATAATTCCTCTGCCCTCGGGGGCAATGGGTTTCTTGGGATACTCAGGGACAGTACAACCACACGATGGCTTTGCTGAAAGAATAACAAGCGGCTCATTGCCAGTGTTGACGAATTCAAACTCACATGTCACCACACCATCTGCCTCTTTTATATAACCGAAGTCATATTTTTTCTTCTGGAACGTTGCCTGTGCATACTCCTCATCTTTTGCCATTGCTTGCAAGGCAAACATTATTAATAATATGGTTGATACAAATTGTTTCACCTAATGGAAAATCTTTATTGTCGCAAAAATAACAATTATTGCACAAACACAATCACTTGGCCGACATAATATTTTTTCATTTGCCACGACCTCTAGACAGCACCATTCGCTTCCAAATGGCACGAGGAATCAATCGCCACAACAACACCAAAACCGCATAAGGCATGTTTATTATCACCACTCGCCGCCGACGGTATATTGCCCGACGTATGGCTTTTGCAACATATTCGACCGAAAGTTGCATCGGGTAGCGATTACCGTCATCAAGCAGTGGTGTATGCACAAATCCCGGTCGAATGTCGGTTATATATAAATCAATTTTTTGCATATGCGCCAGTTGTTCAATGGCTGTCAGGTAACACCATTGATAACGCTTCGATGCACTGTAAGATGCAGCAATCCCTATACCACGCGTTCCCGCGATCGACGTAATAGCCGCGATGTGTCCCTTGCCCCCATTGTCACGGAAATAACAATAGGCGGCATCTATCATTGCTGTAAATCCTTTGACATTGGTGTTTATGGTATTTTCCTCGATGGTCGCATCGAGAGCAGGGTTTTGCTTTCCCACTCCCGATGAAAGCAGGAATAAATCCATTCCACCCAATCTGCCGATTAGCCTGTTAAGTCGCTTGGCGGCATCGGCGGCCATGACATCTATCACTTCAGTCACAACTCGCTCCGGAGCCAATACTCGCAATGCTTCGAGTCTGTCGGAACGGCGAGCGGCAATTCCAACTATCCAACTTCCATCAGCTATATACTGCTCGGCAAGACACTTGCCAATGCCCGATGATGCCCCGATGATTACCACCTTTTTCATAGTCAATCGTTACTTGAACCCGGTCCCGGAATCGAAACTGGTCGAGAACCTGTCGGAGGTGGATCAAGAGGTTCGCCTGTATAAGCATCCTTGTCCTTTTCATCACGAGGCCATTTGCCTTTATTGAAAGGGATGGTGTAATAAAGCGACAAGCCTGCCGTGATTGCCGACCCACGCGTGCCATATCCGGGAATATACCACGGGTCAGCCGATGGATTACTTTTATAATTAAACAAAAAATGATATTTCAATGTCCATCCTGCCGACCAATTTCTGTAAATCTTGATATGCATGGCCACTGCCAATTCGCCCCACAAAGCATGTGACCGAAGCCCGTTTATCTCAAATTGACTTTCGTCTTGCCAATAATTATTGCTTATCGTTACATCGGTAATACTGTACTTGAAATTACTATACCCAAGACGAAAACCGACAAGTGCCGTATAATCGGGCTTGTTGTTATACTTGAAATTATATCCACACCCTATCTTGCCATATAATGCCAAATCCCCATGATAAGTGAAATTCTTTTCTTCAGGAGTATTGTCAGCCATACCAAAACCAACTTCCACAGTTGGTACTATGCGATTCCATAGGCTCAACTCGGCCGAGAAGTCCATGCCACCGTAAGTTTGCCCAAACAGCCTCATTATTGGATCCCACACATTGGCACCGATTGTCACGCTTGTCAGTAACGGGTAAGTCATTCGTGTGATTTTGATGGTATCATTCATTCGAGCCGCGATACTATCAGGCACAATGGTATCCCCCATCATCACCAAACCTTGTCGCCTAAGCTCGGCTATCTTGGCTTCGTTTTGTTTGTTAGTCATCACCTTGTTGGTACTCGGCTTGACAGGTGTAATGCGCCTCTGCCCCATCATAGGAAACAAGCAACACACCGCCACGGCTATGGCGACAATCCTGATTAATGCATTCCCAAGGTGATTTGCCATTTATTTACATTAACTTTAGAACCGCTCGTAGCAACGGCATTGCAAAGATACTATGTTTGTTGCAAAAACGGAAAAATTTGTCATTTGTCATGCCTGGGCATATCTTTTTCTTTTTAATAGGTTTCGGAATAATTTTGTAAATTTGTACCACCTACTTTTAATCGCATGTTTATGAGCGAAACCAAAGCCCAGTTTGAGCACGTCATAGAGATTTGTAAAACTCTCTTTATAAAGAAATTGCACGATTATGGAGCTTCATGGCGCATCATGCGCCCCGAGTCAATAACCGACCAGATTTTCATCAAAGCCAAGCGCATACGCAATTTGGAAATAAAAAAAGTTTCTCAAGTAGGAGAAGGCATTTATCCGGAATTCATCGGCATAGTCAATTACGGCATAATCGGGCTTATACAGCTCGATCGTGGGTTTTCAAGTACCGTTGACATAAGCAACGACAAAGCTATCGAGCTTTACGACATTTTCATGAAACGAACAAAGGAACTGATGTATACAAAAAATGCCGACTATGACGAAGCATGGCGCGACATGCGCATCAATTCTTATACCGACCTTATACTAAGCAAGATACAACGGACGAAACAGATTGAAGACAACCACGGCAAAACAATGGTATCGGAAGGTATCGACGCCAATTACATGGATATGGTCAACTACTCTCTTTTTGCATTGATAAAACTTGAATATGGAGAAGACCACCAAGAAAAAAACGACAAACAAAGATAGCAGATTGTATGGTCATGTATGGGGTGCTACCATCATCATTATACTGCGCTTAGTCGTAGGAGCCGTTTTTGTCTTTTCGGGCTTTACCAAAGCCATCGACCCATGGGGCAGTATCTACAAGTTTGACGAGTACCTTAATTCATTCGGTTTTTTCGACTACAACGGATTACTCTCATTTATGGCATTTTCGGTGTCAGCTATCGAATTTGCCCTTGGAATATTCTTGCTTATTGGGGCATATCGCCGCTTCACTCCCATAATGATGCTGTTAATGATGGCCGTTATGCTACCACTGACATTGTACATAGCCATAACCAACAATGTCATTGACTGCGGCTGTTTCGGCAATGCCTACACACTAAGCAACTGGGGTACTTTTTGGAAAAATGTGGCTCTTACATTGGCCATTATATATCTTGTCTTGTACAATTACAAAGTAAAAAACATCTATGGTTTTGCAGTGCAATGGATTGTGGCACTATTGGCATTTGCTTATATCTTGACAATTGCATGGGTGGGATACTACTTCCAACCTTTTATCGACTTCCGCCCCTTTCCCGTCGGCACAGTCATATCGCCCCAAAGCGAATATGGCGAAACCGAAGAGAACTTTCTTTTTATTTATGAGAAAGGCGGTATTCGACAACAGTTCAAACTCGATAGTCTTCCCGACGAATCTTGGACATTCGTTGACCGGATACTCGATATACCGACATCAACAAGCAATAATGGAACCGTCACATTCCATCCAATAACTGTATTTGACGAAGATTATGACATCGTAGAGGATGCCATCACAGATCATGGTGAGCAGTTGTTGCTGTTATTTCCATCGCTTAACGATGTGGTGATACCTTTCACCTATCTGATAAACGAAACCTACGACTTCTGCGACAAGCATGGTATAGATGTAATCGGACTAACATCCGACAGTAAACATGAAATTGAAGAATGGAACGATATCTCGATGGCAGCCTATCCGATGTATATCATTGACGACAGCGAGTTGAAAATGATAGCTCGCGGCAACCCTGCAGCAGTGTTCCTGCGAGATGGAACCATAGTGTGGAAACAGACATTACAATCCATATCCATCAACCGCTTGTCAGAAGCCGAAAATTTCGACAATATAACAGGCAACATCTCACCGTCCGACCACCTGTATTTCCTGACATCAACATACATTGCAGCCATGCTGCTGGTACTAATAGTCAACCGTACACACATAGTTGTGAAATTTAGCTTGCGCAGAGTAAGAAAAAGTCAGAAAAAACCAGTAAATTTGCAGCGAGAAGAAAACGACCCGGAAAACAATTAAAACACATCATACACTTTCTAAATTAAAAAATTATGAGAAAGAACATTGTAGCCGGAAACTGGAAAATGAACACCACTGTTCCGGAAGGCGTTAAACTTGCAACCGAAGTAAATGAAGCTCTCAAGGGCTTTACACCAAACTGTGACGTAATTATCGGCGTTCCTTTCACTCACCTCACTGCCATTGCAGCCGTTATCGATAACAACAAGCTTGGCTTAAGCGCAGAAAATTGCGCCGACAAGGTTAAGGGTGCATACACCGGAGAAGTCTCAGCAGCCATGGTTGCCTCTACAGGTGCCCAATATGTAATTTTAGGTCACTCTGAACGTCGTGCCTACTATCACGAAACCGTTGAAATACTTGCCGAAAAAGTAAAATTGGCATTGGAAAACGGTCTGAAAGTAATATTCTGCATCGGTGAAGTGCTTGAAGAACGCGAAGCAGGAAAGCAAAACGAAGTAGTTGAAGCTCAATTGGCATCAGTATTCGGACTGTCGGCTGAAGATTTCGGCAAAATCATACTTGCTTACGAGCCTGTATGGGCCATCGGCACAGGAAAAACCGCTACAGCCGACCAAGCCGAGGAAATTCACTCATTCATCCGTAGCCTTATCGAGAACAAATATGGCAAACAAGTAGCCGAAGATACCACAATCCTATATGGCGGCAGCTGCAAGCCGAGCAATGCCAAAGAATTGTTTGCAAAACCCGATGTTGACGGAGGTCTTATTGGCGGTGCATCGCTCGAAGCCGAGTCGTTCATGGGCATCGTGAAAGCATTCTGACAAATCATCAGATACACCTGCAAGAGGAAGTGTCACAAGGTAGCGTGCCTTGGCGGCACATCCTCGTTTTTTATTATTAACATTATCCACCACGCATACACGCTTTTATGTTGAAACATTTTTTCTTTGCGCTATTGGCAATAGGCACATGCCTGTTTGCAGCCGAACTAAAAGCTCAAAACCATGTCGCCACCATAGCCGACTACATGCAATCTGTAACAGCGGGGCGCGTGACAATACACCAACCTCAAACCCTCAACCAGCGCATCAGCCCTGCCAACGGCGATACTACCAACACCGCCACACACCGCTACAAATCGGGAAAAAACATTGTAGGCTACCGCATACAGGTGTTTTCCGACCGCAACCAACGTACTGCCAAGGGCGAAGCATTGTCGAAAGAAAAAAACATAAAGGAAAATTTCCCCGATATGGGCACTTACATAACATATGATGCGCCATCGTGGCGGTTGCGTGTGGGTGACTTCCGCACTCGCGATGAAGCATCATTACGCCTCTCGGAATTGCGAAAATGCTTCCCCGGTTATGCCAATGAAATGATAATAGTAGTTGACGTAATTAACTCTGACGCACAATGATATTGAACAAATATGACGAAAATACCATCAAAGAATTAGCCGCTTGCTACCGCCGTATCCTCGAATTAGTGGGTGAAGACCCCAACCGCGAGGGTTTGATAAAAACTCCTCTGAGAGCAGCAAAGGCGATAATGGACATTACACGGGGATACAATGAAGACCCCGAGCGAATCATACGTTCGGCAATATTCGAGCATTCGGGGTCGCAAGTAGTAACAGTAAAAGACATAGAATTTTACTCGGTGTGCGAACACCATATTTTGCCATTCTTCGGACGCATTTCCATCGGTTATATTCCCGACGGGCATATTGTAGGCCTGAGCAAACTGGCGCGCATAGTAGATGTATATGCCCATCGCTTACAGGTACAGGAACGCCTCACGGGTGAAATATGCTCGTTACTCACTCGCACATTGTCGAGCAAAGGAGTGATAGTGCTATGCGAAGCCGGGCATCTGTGCATGAAAATGCGCGGAGTAGAAAAACAAGACAGCACGACAGTCACAATAGATTATAGCGGAGCTTTCGTTGATGCTGCATTGAGGCGTGAATTCATAGATTCACTTGGACACTAAAACCTGTCGTTTATCAATATTATTCATATGTCATTATTTGGCAAACGCAATAAAACTATCGGCAAAGAATTTAAGTCACGATTAGGGTATTCGCTTATTTCGGCAATCACAATAGTCATAATATTGCTACTCGTTAAAAAATCTGACATGCCCGATGCCGACAAACAAATAAATTTGCTCACAGTAGGATGCTACTGCATTGCCGCAATAGCAACACATATTATTGCCGATGTCGTAAGCTATTATGCAACAGGATTTTCGATGCGCAAAATCGACTCATGGCGTGGAATATTTAATTTCTTCATAACCATTGCCCTGATGGGTGCTGCATTTACATATATCGACAGTTTCACACCTGGCAGCATAATTGTCATCGATTCAATCTACGACCTTGCTTCGCAATCATGGGTCATCAACTGCTCATTGTCGTGCATAGTGGTAGCGATAACCACATCATTTGCACGAAGTAGCGTAAAACATCAAGAAATATTACGCATCGAAGATGAATGTGCCGACATAAACTCGCACATCGACAGCCGCAATGCTGAAAAGAGTGTAAGGCAAGGGCCTATAATCATGGACCAGATCGTTAACATCGACACCGGTGATAACCGACCAACCGAGATTGCCGTGTGTGACATAATATATGCCCGAAAGACCGACAAACAACACATCACCATAGCTTACAGCCTCGGAGCGAAAACATGCCGCATTGAAACAGCTTTTAACAGAGATATTGCCGAACTACTGCACATATTTGCCAATTACCGACAAATAATGCGTTGCCATAAAGACTACATAGTAAATATCGACCGTGTTGCACATGCCTCACGAAACGGCAACCACTATGAATTTCATATGCACGGCACCAAGCGTATAATCCCAGTTTCGAAAAAATACAGAAGCGAAATATACAAAGCCCTGACATCCGAATAGAACCTGCCTGTGAACAAAAAGATTCTCTACATAGCACTTCCGTCAATTGTCACCAACATTACGGTACCGTTGCTCGGTATAATCGACATAACTATAGCAGGACACCTCGGACGCACTGAGTACATAGGCGCAATTGCAGTAGGCGCAATGATTTTCAACCTTATATACTGGAATTTCTCATTTCTGCGCATGGGTACGGCAGGAATGACAGCGCAAGCCTATGGCAGAAAAGATTTGCCGGCATCGGCAATCGTGCTCATTCGGGCTACTGTACTTGCAGCTGCCATAGCCGCCACCATACTTGTGCTGCAAATCCCGCTGCAATGGCTCATGCTGCGTGTGGTGAATCCATCGCCCGATGTCACCCGGTATGCTAGCTCTTACTTTTACGTGTGCGTGTGGGGAGCACCGGCAATTCTCATAGACATGGGCTTAAAAGGGTGGTTTATAGGAATGCAAGACTCTCGCACACCCATGTTCATGGCCATAGGCGTAAACATTGTAAACATAATAGCAAGCCTTTTTTTTGTATATGTACTGAAAAGGGGATTTATCGGCATACCAATGGGTACGGTTATAGCCGAATATGCCGGAATGACCTATGGCATAATTGTCATAATGCGCCGCTACTTTCACCTCCTGCGTTTTATAAACCTGCGAAAAGTGTTAATTTCAGGCGAGATGCGACGTTTTTTCAGTATCAATGGCGATATTTTCCTGCGCAGCACGTGCCTGATGTTCGTTAACCTGTTTTTTGTATCAATAGGTGCCCGCAGTGGTGACATCACACTTGCCGTCAACGCGCTAATCATGCAATTTTTCACACTGTTCTCCTATTTCATGGATGGTTTTGCATTTTCAGGAGAAGCCTTGGCAGGACGATATGCAGGAGCTCGCGACAGCAAGATGCTGCAATCGTGTATCAGGCATATCTTTGGTTGGGGAATTGGCGTGGCTGCGACATTCATAGTTATATACATCTTTGGTGCGGAATGGATTTTCGGTTTTATCACCAACGATGTTGCCGTCATCTCCGAGGCTCGACACTACCATTGGTGGTGTGTGGCCATACCTGTTGCAGGAATGGCAGGGTTTGTGTGGGATGGGGTGTATATCGGCCTTACTGCCACACGCGAAATGCTGCTCACCATAGCACTGTCAAGTGGCATATTTTTCGGTTTATTCTTCCTAATGCCCGCATCGATGGGCAACAACCGTTTATGGCTTGCATTTATTGTTTATCTTGCAATGCGCGGAATCAGTCAAACAGCAATCTACCATTATCGTCTTCACCCACGCATACTTCTTTGGAACAAGAATTAACGTATGCAAAACTTCAACTCCTTATAAATAGGGACATTTGCTGAATATCCCTACCTAAAGATACAAAAAAGCCAACTAATTCGCAACGCTTTGTGCTTGAATTAGTTGGCTGATTTTATTCTATTTGCTGAATGTCCCTACATACTTCTGTCAGCGTTTTTTAACTTTCTAAAAGGTATTTTAGTATTTATATTATATTTGCGGCGTTCAAGCACAAGGCCTGAAGGGCATGCCCTCGCTTGCACACGTATTTATTGTCTAACTTTTTAAAATTTTGTTCTTATGGAAAAGTCTCCTTTACACAAGTTTTTCCGCAAGTCCATCGCGTTTATCCCAAATCGGTCATTAGAAACTGGTTTTGTATTATTTCTAATGGCAGTCATTAGAAAAACAGATTTATATGTACGTGATTCATAATTATTTAACGTAAGTTCGACGAATTGTAAATGCTTAAGAAATTGGTGATTAGCGAAA
>CAYNBZ010000039.1:0-22388 GCA_964395975.1 uncultured Muribaculaceae bacterium
TACTTCCGGACAGGGTCGTCTGTTCCTGTGCGGTCGATGTGACATTAGTGAAATATGCCGGTGACGGATATACGGCATAGAACGTATGCTCGCCCGTTCCCCATTGGAGGCCATCGCTCACTTTAGTTAACGTATAACCCGTACTTTCTGTATCTTCATCTACGTCCGTGCTACCTTCCGTGATGTCAGACACCTTGTAATCGGCGGACTTGGCGTTCGCAGCCGCTGCACAGTCGATGCGCACCATGTCGCCCTCTTCCCAGTTGATTATCTGGTAACCATCGCCCTTGGCACCATACGACGTGCGTGTCTGCGCGCTTCCACTCTCATAAGAGGCTTCCGCCGCGAAAACAATATCGTCACCGGTCTCGGCAGGCGTACCGGTTATACCCAAGTCATCATCACTACATCCTGTTATGAATGCAGACAGAACTATCAAAGCCCATAGTAAATCATGTTTCTTCATAACTCAACGTGTTTTAATTAATCCCAATTGTTTTCATTAGTAAAATCATATTCCACATACTCCTGCTGGGTAGCTTTCGCTTTGCTACCCGTGCCATCGTCTTTTGTGATGGACGCGACACAGATGCCGCTCTCAAGATTCACACGAGTATTCCTTGTTACAGGAGACTCATACTTTCTTTTTTCCTTGTCTTTTTTCATCGTAATAGAAATTAAAATACATTTAACTATTTGTTAATAATCTCTCTCTTTTCATACACATCTCTGAATCCGTTTAGAAAATCTTTTTAAGATATCTCCCCGAGCCAGAAAATATGGTTTATCATCGCAATATACGCATAATATTTGAAATATACGCATAAAAGCTAAAATTTTTCATCATATTGACCAAAATTGTTTACAAATTGTATGTTTTGCCCGCCACGCCTGCATTTTCTTCACCGCACTATTCGCATTTTCCTTCCATCAACCCGGTTAAACTTTTATTTATTCAACATAAATTCTGAATCTCCCGGATTTTTCAGTAATTTTGTGCCACTTAATTTTTAATTATAAGCAACGACATACACAACACAGAATGCCTGACATTTCACTACGCGGCATTGCAATGCCTGCATCACCGATACGCAAACTCGTTCCACTTGCAAACGCTGCAAAATCACGAGGAATAAAGGTTTACCATCTAAATATAGGGCAACCCGACCTGCCCACTCCACCCAATGCCATTGAAGCATTGCGCAACATCGACCGCAAAGTACTCGAATACAGTCCGTCGGAAGGCCTATACTCACTGCGTGAGAAATTAGTTTCATATTATCACCGATTTAACATCAATGTAGGGATCAACGACATAATCATAACCACAGGAGGATCCGAAGCCGTGCTGTTTGCCTTTATGGCTTGTCTTGACCCGGGCGACGAAATCATTGTTCCCGAACCGGCCTACGCCAATTACATGGCATTTGCCATATCGGCAGGGGCAGTAATAAAGACCATTCCGTCGTCTATCAACACGGGGTTTTCCCTGCCGCCGATGAGCGAATTTGAGAAACTGATCACCGAACGCACAAAGGGAATATTAATCTGCAACCCCAACAATCCCACAGGATACCTGTACACCCAAAAGGAAATGGAGCAGTTGCGCGATATCGTCAAAAAACACAACCTGTTTCTATTCTCTGATGAAGTGTATCGCGAATTTTGCTATACAGGCGCTCCATATATATCGGCATTCCACCTTTCCGACATCGAAGAGCAGGTGGTACTCGTTGACTCGTTCTCAAAGCGATACAGCGAATGCGGCATACGTGTGGGAGCCCTTGTTACAAAGCACGAGGAACTGAAAAAAAACGTAATAAAGTTCTGCCAGGCACGATTAAGTCCGCCACTGCTGGGGCAAATCGTAGCCGAGGCATCAATAGCCACACCACCCGATTACATGCTTGACATATATAATGAATATGTAGAGCGTCGCAAATTTCTCGTCGACAGCATCAACAAGATAGAAGGCTGTTACACTCCCATCCCCATGGGAGCATTCTACACCGTGGCGAAATTGCCTGTCGATGATGCCGACCTGTTCTGTGAATGGTGTTTGCGTGATTTCCAATTCGAAGGTAAAACCGTGTTCATGGCACCGGCTTCAGGCTTTTACACCACCCCCGGGCTGGGAAGGAATGAGGTGCGGCTCGCCTATGTCCTCAACAAAGCCGACCTTGCCACGGCAATGACAGTCCTTGAAAAAGCACTCGAAGCATATCCCGGCAGGACAATATGAAATATGAGCTGCTAATAGCACGGCGACTTAAGCTGAACGGCGGCAACGAACGCTCTTCAGCCCCGAGTTTGACCGTTGCCGTTATCGGCATGGTGCTTGCCATAGTGATTATCATCTTGGCAGTAACCATCGTTACGGGATTCAAGCAAGAAATCACCAACAAGATTTACAACATCGATGCACACATAAGGGTAACAGGCTCGGGTTACTCCTTAAGCGACCAACACAACCATGTAGATGCACGCAAAATAATCCCTCTGATTAAATCCCTTCCAATAAACGATTCACTGTCGAGCATCAGCCTTATTGCCGAGAAACCTGCAATGTTCAAGACCGACACCGATTTCAAAGGCATTATCTACAAGGGTTGCAGCCCCGACTATGATTGGAGTTACATGAACAACTGCATAATCGACGGCCGACTGCCCGACATGACTTCGACCGACATTGCAGCAACATCCGAAGTTATTGTTTCAAAAATAATGGCAACACAGTTGCAGCTTAAAGTCGGCGACCGCATATACACTTATTTCATCGACGACAAAATCAAAGTGAGGCGTTCCACCATAGTAGGGATATACTGCACCGATTTTGACGAGTACGACCAAATATATGTCATTGGCAATATCCGAACCATTCAGAACGTAAACGGATGGGATGAGCACACCGGCTCATACATCGGAATAAATTCCATCAACACCGATTATATCGAACAGGAGGCATATTCCATTTTTACGATACTACATGAGAATTTTACCGACCGATATGACCGTCCGCTCTACACCATTACCGAAACACACGGCAATAACATAGCATATTTCTCATGGCTCGGCCTGCTCGACATGAATGTCATCATCATAATCATCCTGATGTCGATAGTATCGGCATTCACCCTCATCTCGGCCCTGCTGATGATTGTGCTTGAACGCATCAACATGATAGGAATCCTGAAGACACTGGGAGCAACCAACCGCTCGATACGTCGAATATTCATCTACCTCACTCATAAGCTGATTTTCAAAGCCTTGATAACAGGCAATATCTTAAGCCTCGGTTTCGCATTGCTTCAGCAGCATTTCCACATCATAAGGCTCGATGCCGAATCATATTACATGCCTTACGTCCCGATAGAGATTGACTGGAGCATCATTGTGGCAATCAACACAGGCATAATCATCATGTCATACCTGACACTGATAATTCCATCGTTGGTCATTTCTTCTATCAAACCTTCAAAGTCAATTAATTTTGAATAAACCCCAAACAACATAAACATACTATATATGATAACCACCATACTGTTTCTCATATCAGGCCTTGCCCTGTTGCTCGCGGGAGCCAATTTTCTCGTAAATGCATCTATCGCCATTGCACAACGTGCCAAAGTTTCAAGTTTCATAATCGGCATTGCAGTTGCAAGCATCGGGACTTCGCTGCCTGAGCTGTTCATATCTGTTCCGGCGGCGGCACAAGGCTTGGGAGACATTGCCATCGGGAGTGTCATCGGTTCTAATATTTGCAACAGTTTCCTGATACTAGGCCTGACAGCGATTATCTATCCGATTGCAGTGACAAGGCAAAACATGATACGCGACATACCGTTTGGCATCTTCGTGTCGGTGCTGCTTCTACTACTCTGCTCAGATTCACTATTTCCACTCATCACACAAAACGAAGTGGGACGCCTTGATGCAATTGTATTTCTGATTATCCTTACGGCATACATCGCATTTGCCATTTTACAATCGCGCAAAGATGAACAATCGCGGCGTGAAAACGAAGAAAACGCCGTATCGCGGCTTGCAGGATGCCATGCCCTGCTGTTATGGCTGATTGCAACCGCATCGTTAGCGGCATTGCTATTCGGAGGCAATCTTCTACTTGACAGTGTTGTCGCCCTCGCAAGGCAATTGGATATTACCGACAAAGTGGTTTCTCTGACAATAGTTTCGATATGCACCTCATTGCCCGAACTCGTCGTATGCATAATGGCAGCCACAAGGAAATCGCCACAACTTGCCTTGGGCAATGTGCTTGGTTCAAACATCTTCAACGTCTTGGGCACACTCGGACTGTCGGCACTCATTCGCCCCATTGTACTTGTAAACATCAATATCATCGACCTTGGTATGATGGTACTCGCAACGGTGCCGGCACTTTTATGTGCTTTCACTTTCAAACGGCGAACAATAGGTCGCCGCGAAGGTATCATATTCGTGGCGATCTACATAATTTATATGGCATACACTGCCATTTTAAGCTAAGCACCACCCTACTGCTGCTGTAAATGGAAGCCTCTCAGGAAATCGGCTGCCGCCATTCGTTTTTTCCCTGCAAGTTGCAGCTGGTTGATCTTAATCACTCCATCACCGCAAGCAGCAAACAGATGCCCGTCGTCGTTCCATATCTGCCCGGGCAAATGTGACTGCAAAGGGACATCGGTACATGAAACCTCAAAAATCTTGGCCGTATGCACTGTGCCGGCCCTGTCGGTGATTTCGGTCCATGCGGCAGGGTATGGAGACAAGCCGCGCACCAGATTACGAATGTTCTGCATTGGGCGATTCCAGTTGATCTTACAATCTTCCTTGAAAATTTTCGGAGCCGGCGTGGCTTCAGCTCCGGCACAGCATAGTTGCTCTTGCGAAACAGGCTTTGCCGTACCGGCAATTATAGCATCTACGGTATCAATCACCATCTCGGCTCCTATCATCATCAATTTGTCGTGCACGATGCCCACATTATCATCATTACCAATGGAAATCTTCCGTTGCTGTATTATATCACCTGTGTCAATCTCATGTTTCAAGAAAAACGTAGTCACACCGGTTTCATGCTCACCGTTGATGACAGCCCAATTTATCGGTGCCGCCCCACGGTATTTCGGCAACAAGGAGGCATGTAAATTGAACGTGCCGAGCGGCGGCATATTCCAAACGACCTCGGGCAACATTCTGAAAGCAATGACTATCTGCAAATCGGCTTTCAGCGAACGCAATTCCTCCACGAATTGCGGATTTTTCAATCGCTCGGGTTGCAGCAACCGTAATCCATGCTCCACGGCATATTGCTTGACAGGGGATTGCAACAACCTGTGTCCGCGACCGGCTTCCTTATCGGGCATGGTCACCACACCTACAATATTATATCCGCCATCGACAAGCCGACGAAGACTTTCGACTGCAAAATCGGGAGTACCAAAAAATACTATTCTAAGTGTTTCTTTCCTTAATTCCATATCCATTAATTATTGTTTTATCAATCATCGGTATAATGTTTCAATACACGACGATATGAATTAAATATCTTAGATTTGGACACGAATCCCACATATTTCCCGCTATCGACAACAGGCAAATTCCATGCATTTGTATCATCGAATTTTTTCATGACGGCATCCATAGGCTCCCCAACTTCGATTTTGGCAGGTGCCGTAGTCATAAATTTTTTAACGTGCATTTTCCGGTAAAGGTCGGGGCGGAACATGATGTTGCGGATATCATCGAGGAGCACTATGCCAAGCAACTTTCCACCGTTATCGACCACCGGGAACAAATTACGATTGGAGCGAGAAATCACATCCACCATTTCCTTCAACGACATATCGGGATGCACAGGCAGAAAATCCTTTTCTATAACATTGTCTATCCTAAGCAAAGTCAGCACGGTCTTATCCTTCTCATGCGTCAAGAGTTCACCACGCTTGGCAAGACGATTGGTATATATGCTCCAAGGAGAAAACAGCCGTATCGTTCCATACGACACAAGAGACACTATAAGCAAGGGTAAAAACAACTGGTAGCCACCGGTCATCTCGGCAGTAAGGAAGATAGCCATAAGCGGAGCATGCATGACTGCCGACATCACACCGGCCATACCCATCAGGGCAAAATTCTTGGTCGACAAATCCCCGTCGGGCAATCCCAATGTGTTAAAGACAAAGGCAAACAAGAATCCTGCCATGCATCCCACATAAAGAGAAGGTGCAAATGTTCCGCCGACTCCGCCACCGCCATTTGTCGCACTGGTGGCAAAGACCTTTGTCAGGGTGATTAATGCAACAAATGCAATGACCATCCACACATCGTTGCGGTAATCATAAAAAATGCTGCCGTCAAATATTTTTGCATAATGCCCGTTCAGCAACGAATTGATTGCCTCGTATCCTTCACCGTAAAGCGGAGGAAAAAAGAAAATCAACAGACTGAGGATAGCACCACCCACCATAAACTTAAACCAAGGATTACCAAGCCGGCCAAACATTCGCTCCATCATATTCATGGCCCTAGTAAAGTATAAAGAAACAAATCCGCAGAACAAACCGAGCAAGATGGCATAAGGAATGCGCATCGTCGTGAATGACTCGCTTTGCGAGAAAAAGAACTCGGAATCATAACCGGTGAATGTATAAGCTATCGATGCGGCAGCCACCGATGAAATCATCAAAGGCATCACCGACACCGCTGTCAAATCGAGCATCAGCACTTCTATGGTAAACAGCATACCGGCAATAGGAGCCTTGAATATACCGGCTATACCGGCAGCCGCCCCACATCCCACAAGTATCATAAGCACTCGCGGCGACATGCGGAATGCACTGCCCAAGTTGGAGCCTATGGCAGCACCGGTATATACTATGGGCCCTTCGGCTCCAACCGATCCGCCGAAGCCAATGGTTACCGAACTGCCTATTAACGAAGTCCACATATTATGAGGTTTAAGCCGGCTCTTCTTTTGCGAAATGGCATAAAGCACACGCGTCACACCGTGTGAAATATTATCACGCACAATGTAGCGAACGAAAACACTCGTCAACAATACACCCACCACCGGCCATAGCAGATAAAGATAGTTGCCTTCGTTTATGGCGACACCCGATGTCAAAGTTCCGGCTATAACGTGTATCAAATACTTTAACAACAATGCGGCAAATCCCGAGATTATACCCACTATCAAAGCAAGAACCAAGACAAAATTGCGCTCCTTGATGTGCTTTTCCCGCCACACCAGCAATCGCAAATACCATGAGCCGAATCTTCCCTTAATCTTAGAATAATTCTTCATTTACGTCTTACAACCCCTTGCCTCTCACTACTGTCGATATAGTGTATGCTATGATTTTCAAGTCAGTAACGAGCGACATATTTTCTATATATATAATATCATATTTCATCCGTTCCAGCATATCATCGATGCTTGATGCATATCCATATTTTACCATTCCGAATGATGTTATACCCGGCCTTACCCTCAACAACATCGTATAATATGGAGCACGTTCCATAATCTTGTCAATAAAATACTTGCGCTCGGGACGCGGCCCCACAATCGACATGTCGCCGCGCAATACGTTCCAAAATTGCAACAGCTCATCTATGTGATACTTCCGCATGAAATATCCGAAAGGCAATATCCGTGAATCATCGGGGGTGGTCAGTCGGGGTTTGCCATCTTTCTCGGCATCGGTCACCATGGTACGGAACTTATATATGGTGAATGACCGTCCATGCAACCCCACACGCTGTTGTTTGAAAACAACAGGTCCGTCGCCATTGCATTTGATTATCACAGCAATAATTGCAAAAAACGGCAATAATAACACAAGAGCCACCAACGAGAACACAATGTCGGCAGTACGTTTCATGTTTATCTCGCACTCCGACATATTGCTGCATGAAATGTCGATAAGCGGCTCTCCATGTATTGTTGACAAGTGGCCCCTCGACAAGAACAGCCTCGTGTCGTTAGATATTACTTTTATCGGTATGTTCAGCGGGAACAAGCGATTCAATGTCTGAAGTACATCTTGATGCTCCTGTGGCACAACTATCAGATCCGACACCTTATGACAACGACATATATGTTCCACGTCATTAATGTCAAAAACCGGCAAACTAAAAATCTCCCGACAGCCACCCTGCTCATCAGATACAAAACCGACTACTTTATATCCGAGCTTTGACTTGAGTTCCAATAATTCGGCAGCAAGTTTCTCGGCTTTTTCCCCACAACCAATTATCAATGCCGGAAACTCTATTTGCGACTGCGCGATGCGACGTTTCACCGATAACGTTATTGCCAATCTGACGGGATAAACACAAGCCAAAAGAATACCCCACAACACCAGAAATATTTCATAACTTTGAAAATGGTCGTTGATGGGTTCATTTATTAAAGCCACAAAATATATCAGCAGCGAAGAAACAAAGGTGGACATGAATGTCGTTACCGCTTCTTGGACAATCGATTTACGATATACATCATTATAATAACCCGAAAGCCAATATATGCCAATCAATGCAAAAGGGAAACATAGCTGCCCGGCCATTACCATGCCATCCGACAAATAACGGCTTAGATAAGCAAACTCCTGCTGCACCCTGATTATATCTTCCATTATATAATATCTGGCAATATTATATAAGAATATTGCCACGGCCGACATAACCAAATCGCCAAGCACATATGCCATCTGCTGCTTTATAACTTTATTTGCCACTGTCGCTGCTATTATTATCTCAAGATGTTTATTGTACCGTCAGATTTCAGTCTGATTATGTTAGATGCCTTGTGCTGCGCTTTATCGTCTTGCCGATAATTTACGACATAATCGACACCTTTTTTTATCAAATCGTCTATCTCGTCAAAAGTCGATGCCGATGCAGCACCACTCACGTTGGCCGAAGTGGATACTACCGGTCTGCCAAGCCGCCGGCACATTTCTTTAGAAAAAGCCTCGCGCGTGACACGAATTCCCATACTGCCGTCAGCGGCTATAAGGTTGGATGCCACATTCCTTGCCCCGTCATAGATTATGGTCAATGGTTTATCGGCCACTTCAATAAGCCCGTATGCTATATCCGGCACATCATCTATGTATCTATCAAGGCGCATTTCGTCATCTATAAGTACCAACATGGCCTTACTATCGGCACGTTGTTTAAGGTCGTATATGCGTTTCACGGCTTCGGCGTTGGTGGCATCACATCCAATTCCCCATATGGTGTCGGTCGGGTATAATATTATACCACCCTTGCGCATGACATCGACACACTTCCTTAAATCATCTTCAAATGTTAAGTTCATCTAACTTTGTCGTTTCTTACCATAAAAACGGAATATCCCATAACATTACCACAATGTATTGGTTTCTCCTACTCACAAAGATATACATTTTTCCAATTATACCGAAAAAAATTATCCGGATTAAAATATTAGTAATTTTTCGTCCTTTACTTGAAATTTTGCTACCTTTGCACTAATACATTAATGCAAAACTGATTCTCGATTCATGGAAGTAGAAGGAAAGATTATCCAAAAATTAGACCCTGTAAGCGGTATATCCAAGGCCGGCAACAACTGGAGCAAACAAGAATATGTACTTGAAACACAAGAGGCTTTCCCAAAGAAAATATTTTTTTGCTTTTTCGGAGACAGAGCCAACCAATACCCGTTGAATGTGGGTGACATGGTGAGGTTGAGTTTCGACATTGACAGCCATGAATTTAATGGCCGCTGGTTTACGAATATCAATGGTTGGAAAGCCGAAAAAATCGATACTATGGCTTCGCAACAAATGGCAGCCGCACCGCAGCAAGTAAACATGCAAAGTGCACCAATGCCACCGATGCCCGATTTCAACAGTAGCGACAGTACTGACGATCTGCCATTCTAAATAATGTAACCTGTACAAGACTAAAAACAGACCGTTCAGAGAAACTCTTATAACATTCACACACAATGTACAGAATAGAGCCGATTACCTGCTGGTAAATCGGCTCTATCATTTATGAACAAAATAAGGTGGCTCACCACCTGAGATTTGTGGTGCGCTTAATCTTCTATAAGCTGCTTACCGGTCATTTCAGCCGGCTGCGGCAATCCCATTATGTGCAACAATGTCGGTGCCACATCGGCAAGGATGCCGTCGGCAATCTTAGCACTCGTGTTCTCGGTAACATACACACACGGTACCGGATTAAGCGAGTGTGCCGTATTTGGCGTGCCGTCATCATTCAGTGCGTAGTCGGCATTGCCGTGGTCGGCGATGATTATCACCTCATAATCATGTTCCTTGGCAGCTTCGACCGTACCTTGCACACATTCGTCAATTGCCACTACGGCTTTCTCAATTGCCTCATATACACCCGTATGGCCAACCATGTCGCCATTAGCATAATTCACGACAATAAAGTCGTACTTCTCGGTACTGATAGCATCGACCAATTTATCTTTAACTTCGTATGCACTCATTTCGGGTTTCAAGTCATACGTTGCCACCTTCGGCGATGGTACTAGTATGCGATCCTCGCCATCGTATGGTGCTTCCCGACCGCCATTGAAGAAGAATGTCACATGAGCATACTTTTCAGTTTCGGCGATGTGCAACTGTTTCTTGCCGAGCGACGACAAATATTCACCCAATGTGTTATTCACGTTCTCCTTGTCAAACAGGATGTGAACACCCGTAAACGATGCATCATACGGTGTCATACAATAATATTGCAAATCCTTTATTGTATTCATCCCCTGCTCGGGCATATCTTGCTGTGTCAACACCGTTGTTATTTCCTTTGCACGGTCGTTGCGATAGTTAAAGAAGATAACCACATCGCCTTCCTTGATGCGTCCGTCAACGTTTGCATTCACAATGGGCTTTATAAATTCATCGGTGACATCATTGTCATACGACTCTTGCATGGCAGCTTCCATGTCGGCAGCCTTTTCACCTATGCCATTTACCAACTGGTCGTAAGCGATTTTGATACGGTCCCAACGCTTGTCACGATCCATTGCATAATACCGGCCTATGATTGAAGCAACAACGCCTGCACTACTCTTGCAATGTTCTTGCAAATCATGTATAAAGCCCTTACCACTCTTCGGGTCGGTATCACGGCCATCCATGAAACAATGCAGGTACACATCCTTCAATTCATATTCTTTAGCTATGTCACATAACGCAAGGATATGTTCAAACGAACTATGCACGCCGCCGGTTGAGGTAAGCCCCATAAAGTGCATACCTTTCCCCGTCTTTTTCGCATAAGAAAATGCCGATTTAATCTCGGGATTGTCAAGTATCGATTTATCTTTTATAGCCTTGTTTATCTTTACCAAATCTTGATACAGAACCCTACCGGCACCTATATTCAAGTGACCTACTTCTGAGTTTCCCATTTGCCCGTCAGGCAATCCCACATTCTCACCACTTGCCTGAAGTTGTGAATGAGGATATTTTGCCAACAAGCTGTCCCAATAAGGAGTTGGTGTGCAATAGATTACATCCGATTTGGCATGGTTGCCTATTCCCCAACCATCCAAAATCATCAACAATGCTTTTTTTGCCATAATTGTTTATATTTTAGTTGTATATCATTTTCCGACCACAAAGTTAATGCTTATTCGGTTTACCTATTGCAAATTTTATTTTAAAAATTTAAAGTCCACAATTATTTCCCGTATTCCTTCAAATAAAGTTCACACGCTTTTTCAAGCTCATCATACCATTCCTGACCAAACCTTCTGACAAGCGGCTCTCGCAAGAACCGGTACAACCGCACTCCACGCGCACGCCCCAACACTTCGGCAGTCTTGCATATCTTCCACCTATGATAGGAAACAGCCGTAAAACCGGGATACTCCCTCAACCTAAGCGGATATAAGTGGCACGATATGGGTTTGTAGAAATCTATCCTACCCTCCCTATACGCTTTCTCAAAGGCACACAAACACATGCCATTCTCGCCATAGCACGTGAACACGCAGTTCTTGCCGTCGATGATTTGAGTAACAAGGTCGCCCTCCTCGTCGATATATCCAATGCCATTCTCATTAATCTCATCCTTAGCACGCGGCAACAAATCATCCCACACCAGCGGCAATATATCCTTTATTTTTGCATACTCCTCCTCGGTAATAGGAGCTCCCGCATCGCCATCGATACAGCATTCACCCAAACACGCGTCAAGGTCGCACAAAAAAAATCGTTCTACAATGTCAAGACTGACAATTGTGTCTTGTATCTGCAACATTACTTCCTCTTTATCTACATTGTTTGCCATCGGTTTACAAAATTAATAAAAATATGTTACGATAGCATAGCGATTCTAACGTTTTTATACAAATAGGTTTCTCATGCGTAATCTTCATAATTAAAAATTATGTAAATTTGTCGCCGCAATTCAATAAAACAAACTCATGCAACAATCTACAAAAATAAGCTTGGTCGCCCGACAATATATCTTTCCATTTGTTCTCATAACCTTGCTTTTCTTCCTTTGGGGCAGTGCCCGTGCAGTAATGGACGTATTGAACAAGCACTTCCAATTGACGATGAATGTCACAAAAACACACTCGGCACTGATGCAAGCAGTCGTGTATGGCGCATATTTT
Organism: uncultured Muribaculaceae bacterium; assembly: GCA_964395975.1. Classification (GTDB taxonomy): domain Bacteria; phylum Bacteroidota; class Bacteroidia; order Bacteroidales; family Muribaculaceae; genus Avimuribaculum. The sequence goes on from CAYNBZ010000039.1 coordinate 12,638, forward strand.
CTCATGGCACTGCCGGCGGGACTTATGATACGCCGCCTCGGAACACGCATAGGTGTTATCATCGGATTGTTGCTGTTTGGCGGAGGGGGACTGCTATTCCTACCGATAAGCGATAACGTAGTGTTTGAATATATACTGCTGCCGTTATTCATCATCGGTTGCGGCCTCGTAATTCTCGAAACCGCCGCCAACCCATATGTTACACTTCTCGGAGATCCACGCACGGCAGCAGGACGTCTCAATTTTGCACAGTCGTTCAATGGACTTGGAAGCATATTGGGCGTATTGTTAGGCGGACAGTTTTTCTTTAGTGAGAATGGAGGAAGTGCCGCCGACATAGCCGTTCCATACTCTTTTATCGGAATCATTGTCCTCATAGTTGCCGTATGCTTCATGAAAGTAAAACTTCCCGAACTCGTTACAGCCGAAAGTGATGCCAAACACGAACATGGCACCCGCACCAAACTCGGCACATATTTCTTTTTCGGATTCATAGCCCTCATTTGTTATGAAATATCCGAAATATCCATCAACACATTTTTCATCAATTATATGACTGATGATGGCTTCTTAACTCCTAACACGGCATCGCTACTGCTGTCGATAGGAGGATTGGGGCTGTTCATGATAGGCCGTTTTGCCGGCAGCGCAATAATGAGCCGTATCCGTTCGGAATTGATTTTGTTTATTTGCGCCATTGGAGCCGTCGCAACGATGATGCTCGCAATATTTCCCCTTGGAGTAGTTTCGAAATGTGCCGTCATCCTGTGTTACATATTCGAAAGTATCATGTTTCCCACCATTTTTGCCTTGTCCATAGCACGGCTCGGGAATCTCACCGAACGTGCATCATCGATATTGATGATGAGTGTCGTGGGAGGAGCCATAGGCCCATTGGCAATGGGATGGGTCGGTGACCATTTTTCCATTACGGCAGCCTTCGGTATTCCGCTCGCCGGTTTCATGGTAGTCCTTGCATTTGCATGGCATTCATTTTCAAAAATCAGGCACACATCATGAAGATACTGCTCCTTGCCGTAGGCAAAACGAATACGAAATTTCTGGCCGATGGCATCGGTGAATATTGCAAACGGCTGGCTCACTACATACCGTTTGAATTAAAGTGCGTGAGCGATGCCAAATACACCCGCAACCTCAACGAAACGCAACAAAAGCAGAAAGAGGGCAATTTGATACTCGCCTCACTATCGCCACAGGATTTTGTGGTATTGCTCGATGAAAGGGGACACGAACTTTCTTCAAAAGAATTTGCAACCTACATAGAGCGTAAAATGCATTCGGTCCCAAAACAACTGGTTTTTATTATCGGTGGTCCTTACGGCTTTTCGGATGATGTAATAAGTCGCGCCAATGACAAAATATCTCTTTCAAGGATGACATTCTCGCATGAAATGGTGAGGCTGTTTTTCACCGAACAATTATACCGCGCCATGACCATCATTAACAATGAACCATACCATCACGAATAAACGAAGGCTTTCCACACACCGTCAAACGTACATCAATTCACGTATTACCATGTCAGACAACATTATCCCGCGCCGGCTCAAACGATAAACGCTTCCCTTATTCTCCACGAGACCCGAATCGACAAATTCCTGCACGGCATTCAAGAAATATCCATGATATGGCTCACCGTAAGTCATGCCCAGAATTGACGCATCCACACCCCGACTTGTGCGTAAACGTATCATCACCTCTTCATTATACTGCTCACTCTTGCTTTCAGCCTCAGCAACAGCAACCACCTTTCCACTGCTTATATCAGCAACATACGACTTGATATTATTCGGATTATAAAACCTGACACCGCCAACATAGCTATGGGCAGATGCTCCCAAACCCAGATAGCAACTCTTGTCCCAATAACTGGAATTATGACGGGAATAATACGACGGCAGGGCAAAATTAGATATTTCATAATGCTCATACCCATGTCGCCCGAGCATGTCGGTCATTGATTCGTACATGGCAACACATTCTTCATCGCCGACTTCCCTTATCATGCCTTTTTCAAGCATACGATAAATGTTTGTGCCATCTTCATAGCTTAAATTATAACATGAAATGTGTTTAGGCATCAATTGCAAGGCTTTTAGCACCGAATTGTTCCATGATTGCAGTGTCTGCCCCGGAATGCCATATATCAAATCGATGCTTACATTGTCAATGCCACCATCTGTTATTAATCGGTATGCTTTTACGGCTTGGGCAGAGTCGTGCCGTCGGTTAAGGAACCGCAATTCATCGTCAACAAAACTCTGCACCCCCATGCTCACCCGGTTTATGCCAAGTTTCACATAGAGCCTTACAAGCTCTGCCGATACGTCATCGGGATTAACCTCAATGGTGAATTCTTCCACACACGACAAATCGAAAATTTTGCGTAACCCGTCGACAAGGACAATCAATTGCTCATGCGACAGCAACGAGGGTGTTCCTCCCCCTATGTACACAGTTTTTACCGTTTCGTTACGCAATTCGTCTTTTCTCAAATCGGCCTCTTTGCATATAGATTGCACGTAACAATCCATCAAATCATGCCGTGCCGAAACAGAGTAGAAATCACAATATATGCACTTGCTTTTGCAGAATGGTATATGGACGTATATTCCTGCCATAATCGGGAATATAAAGTGCCACTTTACTTTTTCAGTTCACCCTCGATAATTGCCAAATCCTCACGTAACTGTTTTTCAAGAGTCATGCGCTGCTCGATGGTGCTGCAAGCATACAATACAGTGGCATGATTCCTTGATAAGCGTACGCCAATATTCGTAGAAGACATCGGTGTGTACTTCTTGGCAAGATACATCACCACCTGCCGGGCATCTGAGATTTCACGTTTTCGGGACTTGCTATATAGCAAATCAGTATCGATATTATAATAGTTACAAACTGTTTCAGCAATAAAATCGAACGTAACTTGGCGTTTCGACACCTTCACGGCATTCGACATTACAGTCCGCACCAAGTCCATCGAAATTTCTTGATTCAACATCGTGGCGTGAGCAAGCAAGGATACCACTATCCCCTCAAGCTCGCGAATGCTGTCGGTGACATTAGCCGCAATATAATCTAAAATTTCACCATGAATCGACAACCCGTCTTGTCGTGCACGCATTGCCAGTACCTCACGGCGCAACTCATAATCGGGAGCACCAAGTTCCACCGTCATACCCCATTTAAAGCGTGATATAAGCCTGGGAACCATACCATCCAAGTCAACAGGACGGCAGTCGCTCGACATTATAAGCTGCTTTTGCCTCTGATGCAGGTGATTGAAAATGTGGAAAAAAGTATTCTGCGTAGCCGTCTTGCCGGCAAGATCCTGAATATCATCTATTATCAGCATATCGATACTTTGATAGAAATTGATGAATTCATTCACCTTGTTATTTCTTACCGCCGTAGTATATTGGCTCTCAAATACCCTCGCGGTAATATACAGTACGCGACTACGCGGATTCACTTCTTTGGTCTTTATCCCTATTGCTTCAATCAGGTGCGTTTTGCCCACACCCGTAGTACCAAAAATGAACAACGGATTGAATGCTTTACTCCTCGGGTCACCACTTGCTATAGCCTTACCTATGCTCACTGCAAGCTTGTTGCTCATGCTGTCGCAGTAATTCTCAAATGTATATTTGGGATTCAATTGCGGATCAATGTCATCAACTTCTTGTCTTAAGCGAGGCTGTTTTGGAGTCTCTATTGTAATTTCGGTATCGGGTTCCTTATTGACTACATTGTAATTGAACGTAACTTTGAAATTTGGACCAAACACCCTTTCAAAAACACTGTTCATTAATAAACAGAACTTAGCCTCAATTTGTTCCGCAAAAAATATAGACGGCACGTGCAGCAATATACGATTATTTTCGAACCCCTGATACTCCAAAGGCTCAAACCATACCCTATAATGCTCGGGCGACACGTTGTCTCGGAAAAGGTTTAAACACTTCTCCCATCTTGCATCTTGCTGAGTGTTCATTACAATGATTTTAGTTTTTTCAAGCACAAAAATTCACAAAAAAAATGACATAAAAAAATCTCTTCTTTCTTGTGAATTTAGATTTTACTATAAGATATCTGAAAAACAAGCTGTTGAACAAAAGGCCTCTTTTCAATGGCATTTTTAGAAGTTGCATTTTGACAATTACATCTATATCAATCAATTATAACAAACCCAAAAGATACGTTCAAATGTCCGTACAACATGATGCAAACAATTAAAAACGGCTTATTATTAACCATGTGCACAAATAATACAAGTGGTGGCTTATTTAGAACCATTCCAAATAAGCCACCACTTGTAACAAAAAGGTTGAAATTTAGAACACCTTTATAGTGACATACCGCTTTGGATTTTCCTTAATGTCGATGAACAAAGAATCAAGACTCTTCACTGCACCATCAAGGTGGTCGTACAATCCTCGGTCATTCAGCAACAGTCCAAGACTTGATTCCGTACTGTTCAACTTTGCCGTCATCTCATTGAGATTTTCAGCAACCGATTGTATATTTGACATCGTTGAATCCAACGGCACCTTGTTCAATTCTGCCGAAAGCGTCTGCAAATTGCTTGAAATGCTGTCCAAATTAGCTGTTATGCTCTCTACATTATTCATTATGGCAGGCAACGTTTGTGAAAGTTGGCGGCTGCCAATTTCAAGATTTGCAGTTATGGCATCGAGCCTGCTAACAGACTGCTGCAAGGCCGGATTCCCAACTATAACATTCAGGCTGGTCAATATGCTGTCAATTTTAGGCATCAAGCCGGCCACACTTGGCAACAGATCGCTTCCCACCTTGTCCATCAAGCCGGTAGCATTCTCCCCCGGTATTTTATCCCCCACATTATAAAATGTGGTATTATCGGACATATCAAGCTCTATTTGTGCGGTACCAAGAAGATCCGCCACAAGTAGAGCCTTTGAATCGACGGGTATCTGTAAGTTTTTCTCCATACCAAGCAATACGACAAGCGTACCCGTATTATAATCATACTTTATCTCACGCACCTGCCCTACCTGATAACCATTGATAGTTACCGGAGCCGAATCGGTAAGCCCTGCAACATTATCAAATTCCACATAATAGAAATTGGCAGGTTTAAATAGATTTACACCTTTCAGATATTCTATACCCCAATACAATACAGCCAAACATATAATTACCGTTATGGCGATTTTTACCTCCTTTGTGAAAAATTTCTTCATATTCTAATTTTCTAATATTGTTCAAGTTTTCCGTTTTTATACGTTACTATAAAGGCATCCTTAAATTTTCGCCTGACATCGCGCAATATATTAGCCGCCTCCTTTGAATCGGTCGTCGACCCATAAGTGTATTTGTATAAATCGCCATCTTTATGCCGTTCCACACCTTTAAGCCCTTTGAACTCTTTTGAATTTGATGACAATTTAACTCGTCCGGCGAGAATCTGGATTTTATATACCACATCACCATCTTTTTTCTCCGATTTACGCTTGTCCTCCTGCTGTTTTCGATTATCGGGCGAAACTGGATATTGCACATTGCCGCCTGCATTATTCGAATTACGGTATTCAACCAATGCACTATACAATGCCTCGGCCAATTCTTCACAACCCTTGTCAGAAGTCATGTATTTCTCCTGCGTCGGATTGCATATGAAATCAAGCTCGACAAGCACCGATGGCATTGCAGTTTCACGAATCACAAGAAACCCAGCTTGGCGAACCCCCCTGTCCACTCTATGAGCCTTGTCCACAAATTGCTTTTGCAATAACGATGCGAAATTGACACTTTGCTCCATATAATGATTCTGGTAGATTTCACCCATTATATAAGATTCTGTCGAATTAGGGTCAAACCCGCCATAAGTAGTGGTATAATCTTCTTCGAGCGAAATTACCGAGTTTTCCCGCATGGCCACCTCAAGGTTGTCGTCGGTTCGATGCAATCCCAATGTATAAGTAGCTGTACCTTTAATTGTCTTGCGGTTCTTATTACGTTTATCCAATGAATTAGTATGAATTGAAATAAACAGGTTGCCCTTTGCCGCATTAGCAATTTTGGCACGCTCTTGCAATGGTACAAATTTGTCACTTTTGCGCGTATATACCACTTCTACATCTTTCATCCGTTTTTTTACAAGTTCACCAAACTTTAACGCCACGGCAAGATTCACATTTTTTTCATACGTCTTTACACCCGACGCACCGATATCCTTACCTCCATGCCCGGGGTCAATGATCAACACGAAATTATTGCCATTTGCCATACATGGAAGAAAAAACAAGCAAAATAAAATCAGTATTACTACAAATTTATTCATTGCCCAAATTCGGTAAACAGGCACAAAAATACGAAAATAGCAGTAATAGGTTGTCCTACATGGTAAGAAATTTCCGGTTCAATTCTTTTTTTTGCTAAAGAAAAGGAAAAATGTAATGAATATATTATTGCATTCACCATTTTTTTCTAAATTTGTATATATCTATCTTAAAACCACAGTAGCCATGAACATTTCAAAATCACACAAGATATACGGGTTGATAGGGTATCCATTGGGACACTCTTTCTCAAAAATTTATTTCAACCAAAAATTCGAATCGGAAAACATCGATGCAGAGTATATCAATTTTGAAATTCCGGATGTTAACACGCTGTTGGAAATAATTAGCGAAACTCCAAATCTGGGCGGACTTAACGTGACCATACCATACAAGGAAAAAGTAATACCGTTGCTTGATGACATCGACATCGATGCGCAGAAGATAGGAGCGGTAAATGTGATAAAAATCATCCGAGACCGGAACGGGATAAAACTTAAAGGCTACAATTCTGATGTAATAGGATTTTGTGATTCGGTAAAAGTATTTATAACACCCACCCGAAACAAAGCATTGATACTCGGCACCGGCGGAGCAGCCAAAGCCGTATGCTATGGATTGACAAAACTCGGCATAGAACCGCGATTGGTGTCAAGACATAAAAGTGCCAAAACTTTTTCCTATGAAGAATTGACAAAAGCCGACATTCTAAACCATAAGATAATAGTTAACACCACCCCACTCGGGATGTACCCGAACATAGACAATTGCCCCGACATACCATATCGCTTCCTGACCAAAGACCACGTATGCTATGACTTGTTGTACAATCCCGATGAAACGCTTTTCATGAAAAAGTCAAAGCAACAAGGTGCCATCGTAAAAAACGGACTGGAAATGTTATTATTGCAAGCATTCGTATCATACGAAATATGGAACAATGACAACTGGCATAGCAACATAAGCCAATAAGCATAGTGCCCATTGCAATGTTTGCCAAAGCCCCTCTCCTATTTATTGCAATTCCGTTTATCGCAGGAATTTTATTGACAAACATATTAGCAGTCAACTTTTTCGTTGCTTTAGGTGTAATTATTGTAATTACTATCCTGTTATATGCCATTCCGATATTTCTTCGGTCTTATCCCGTAACATACATAAAAATAACGCCGTTGCTTACCATATTGGTGACAATAGCTTCTATTTTCGCAGGTTGGCAGGCAGGCACGATCTCGGTAGCTCATCATTTAAACCTTGACCAAATCAATGGAAAAACCATAATTGCCCGTATCGACCACATCAATAATAAAAATTTTTCAATGGCTGTTGAGGCCACGATACTGTCATGTCCGGAACGCCATAGCGACCTGACATATAAAACCCCGATAGCCATAACAATCAGAGGCAATGACTATTCCCTGCTTGAAGGCGACTTGATTTCGTTCAAAGCCAATCTTTCTACAATCCGTTCCCTCGGCAATCCCGACGGATTTGACTATGCACTGTATATGGAACGAAAAGGCATACGTTATACACAACTTTTGCGTCAGAAAGATTATGACAAAATAGGTGAAAACAACAACATTTTTACCCACTCACGTCACATCCAACGCTCAATAATCGCCAAAATCATCAATTCCAACATGTCGGCGCAAACACAACGCTTCTTGTGCGCAATTTTGCTTGGCGATGCATCTTTTATCGAGCCGGACACCCGCACACAATATTCACAAGCAGGCATTTCCCATATCTTGGCACTAAGCGGATTACACATGGGGATAATCGTAGGCATATTATTTCTGCTTCTGAAACCTCTGTGTTATATTGGTTTATATCGCATAAGAATTATGATTGTCATACCGGCACTGATGGCATATTTGTTCATAACAGGCATGATGCCATCGGCATCACGCTCGGCAATTATGGTGCTTTTTATTCTCGTCGCAAACCTGTTTTATCGTCAAAACAGCAGCTTCAATGCATTAGTGGCAGCAGCACTGGTAATACTTGCCACATCACCAAATTCGATATACAACGTAGGATTTCAATTAAGTTTTGCAGCCGTGCTCACCATACTGCTTTTTTACAATAAGCTGTTAATTGCACCGCCACGCAAGAAGATATTGCACTTTTTATTATCATCAATAACATTAACCACGGTCGCCACACTTGGCACAGCAGCCATTTCGACATATTACTTTCATGTAATTCCACTGCTGTCGATTTTCTCCAATTTGATTATCTTGCCATTCCTTCCTGCCTATCTGTGCCTTGCATTGCTGCACACAATTCTATTATGCTTAGGAATCGAAATATCAATATTTTCACAAATCCTCGATTTATCTACTGCCGCAATTGACTACATAGCCAAAGCCATAAGTGAAATGCCACATTCTTCGGTTTCTAACGTTCACATACCAACCACAGCCATCATTCTAATTGCAGCATTATATTTGTCAACGACATTGTGGATCTATCGCAAGAAATTTTCATATGCACTATGCTCGCTTGCAACAATACTCGCAATATCAATTACCTGCCTGTTGGATTACTTATCATTGCCTCGAGCGGGGCTCGTGATACAAAACGACTTTACGTCCACCCCTATAATTTATTTCAACAACGGATACTGCAAAGTTTGGTGTCCGGATGACAGCATCGACATCAATGAATTTAACCGCAATAACATCGGTTTCCTTTCCCATTACGGTATCGATTCGATTGCTATTACCACCACCTGCTCATCCCAAGACGTTTATATAAATCCACCTTTTGCATTTGTCGAAGGAATACGCCTTGCCGTTGTTTCAAGCACACAATTAAGACATCTGTGTGCCGAAAACCCTGTCGAAGTCGATTATCTTGTCATTGCAACATCATACTATGGGCGTATTTCCGACCTTTTAGACACTTTCTCTCCACGGTGCATAGTGTTGTCGGGAGGAATATACGACAACAAGTACATCGAATATCGTCATGAAATGGAGACAATACCGCTACCATTATACGACATAAGTACAAACGGAGCCCTTTTTATCCGTTTCCCATGGACCTTACACCAGCAGGAGTAAGTGTGGTTGCACAAATGGCAGAGATTGCAAATCTTATGGTTAGTGGAGATGAATATCAACAAGATTCAAAAACTTATAAAAAAGGTGATAAAAAATGGGTATATAGAGTTACAGGATATATACCATATTATAGAAGTATAAGAGTATGGGAAGATCCATATACAGCAGCTAAGAACTATGAATACGGTAAAGCTACTTATAAATAATATGACTTCAGTAGTGTCCACTAAAAATTTACGGGGTCAAAGTTAAACAAATTTGGCTCACTATAGTTATTGGAATCTTTGACCTTATTGAAATTCGATTTATCGAACAAGTCTCTAAGATGTGTCCTGTCAG
>CAYNBZ010000040.1:0-22324 GCA_964395975.1 uncultured Muribaculaceae bacterium
AATAAGGTTTGACGGCCAAAACGGGGGAAATTCCACAACAAAGATATGGCTGAGATACAAAATATTTCAGAAATTCACCCTACTTCGGGATTTACAGAATTTGATATTCCGGAAAAATACCGCAAGAGTTTTAACGAGAGTGAGCTCGGCAGGCTTCATTCGGTGTTTCCGTTTGAGCGTATGGATTTACTGAAATCCCTATAATAGTCACATCACAAACTTTTTGTATATCAATCCTACTGACTTGATAATCCTTTCACATAGTTTGAATAAATAAAAAAAGGAACTTTATAAAAAAGTCCCTTTTAGGTCTTCAATAGGTATAATTTTTTAAGGTAAAAAAGATTGTTTTAGGTTTATGCTGCAAATATACGCCCTATTTTTTAATCGGGACAAATAAATTTATATGTTTTACAACTATATTTTATTATTAAAAATATTAAAAATTAGCATTTTCAGCACCAAATCATTGAATTACAGATCAATACCATATTTATACTTTAAATCTTTATCAGGTGTTAAATAGAGTAAAATTTACAATCATAACTCAATGACAACTGCTCTTATCGTTTAAATATAAAAACACATCCAATATAATTTTATCACAAAATTCATGCATTGTGATAAAAACTATACAAAGTTAAGCGAATGTCAGTTTACTTACAAAGGATTCGGTTATAAAATGTAAGCAAATCAGCATCACACCCACATCCTTAGTTAACACTTACAGATTTTCAACCCTTGAAATAGCTTATTTCCAACTTATTGCCATCGAATGACGCATATGAAAATTTATTAATCCAATCGCCAAGTATCACAAGGCGAGAATTGCTTTGGGGTAACCGTGCGTCTTCGACAATGTGAAAGTGTCCGAACACATAATAATCTATGTCGGGATGCATTGCTGCATACTGCTCGACATATTTGCGCATTCCATTACAGCCGGGAGCATCCATGGTGGTTTCGCCACTGTGCGACAGTCGGCTATGGCTCGACCAACCGTGGGCAAATGGCACAGTCCATCGCGGGTGTATAGCCGCATACAAACGTTGGCATACACGATTGCGGAACAAGGTACGTAAGAACCTGAAAGCGCATGAATGCTTACCAACTCCATCACCATGAGCAAGATAAAAACGCTTTCCAATTACGTCACGCACAATGCTGCCATCGATAACATTTATGCCCAATTCTTGCGGCAAATAATCGAATATCCAAATATCGTGATTGCCAATAAACCAATATATTTGCACCCCATTGTCACTTAGCTCGGCAAGTTTGCCGAAAAAGCGCACAAACCCTCGTGGCACCACATATCGGTATTCATACCAATAGTCGAGAATGTCCCCCATAAGGTAAAGTTCGACCATATCATCACGCACCGAATCAATCCACCGGATAATTCTACGTTCCGCTGCATGCGTATCGGCCGTATAGTTTGCACCAAGATGCAAATCCGATATAAAATAGGCCTTTTTCACCTTGTGTATAATTTATAGCAGTCCGAGTTCGAGTTTGGCATCTTCAGTCATCATATCCTGATTCCATTCAGGTTCGAAAACAAGACGTACCTCCACGCCTGTAACACCTTCGATACTCTCTATTTTCGTGCGGATATCTTCCATCAAAAAGTCGGATGCCGGACAAGAAGGAGCCGTAAGCGTCATATCGATTTTCACCTTCCCGTCTTCTTCCAAGTCGATAGCATAAATAAGCCCGAGACTGTAAATGTCCACCGGAATCTCAGGGTCATACACAGTCTTGAGCATAGCCACGATTTTTTCTTCAATATGCAATTTCGTGTTTTCGTCCATAACGCTTGCAAAATTAAGAAAACTGTTTTGAATTTCCGTAGGAAAATGGCACAACACAAGATTAAAATTTGGATGCCCCACCCTACTTCCCCACCACTGTACCAAACAGTACACAAGTATCCAATTGACCAGTTATTCTTTTTTTTGCACAGTTTTGGCGTTGGTTTTTATACATAATGCTTAACTTTGCAACTATAATTATAATAAATAGGAAATTACGAGGTATGACTCCTTCACAAAAAAAAGCATTGATTATAGTAAGTGCAATAGTATTAGCAGCATTGATTTCATTCTTTATGTTCTATGCAAAAAAACAAATCAATGATGCCAAAGCAGTCAATGAGCAACTGATGCTGCAAAATGAGCAATTACAGTTGAAACAAGAATATGAAAACCTGAGTGCCGAATTTCAAAACTACGAGAGCCAAACGCGGTTCATCAACAACGATTCGCTGCTCATCAAATATAGTGAGGCAAAAGACAAAGTTGAGAAATTGCTCACAGAGCTACGCACGCAGCGCATCACAAGCAACAAGCGCATAAAAGAACTTCAAGACGAAATAGAAACATTACGTGGCATCATGCGGCATTATGTACAAGTAATTGACTCGCTAAGCCGTGAAAATGCAGGGCTGAAAGCAGAAAATGAAAAAATACGCACACAAAACCAAAAATTGGTATCACAAGTCAACCAAACAGCCAAAGAAAACGAAGATTTGTCGAAGCGCATGACTCTTGCTGAAAAACTCAATGTAACCGGTGTATCACTCACAGCTCTGAAAAGCAATGGCAAAAACGAAAAGAAGATTACAAAAGCCAAGCAATTGAGAGTAATGTTTACCATTCCACAAAACAATTCGACACCGGTCGGCGAAAAAACCATCTATATGCGCCTTACCGGTCCCGAAGGCTCGCTGTTGGGACAAAGCGGCACTTTCACGTTTGAAGGCGGCGATGTGCCTTATACCGAGCGGAAGACGTTTGAATATGCAGGTATGGAAATCCCAGACATGGCAATATACTGGAACGTAAACACCACGCTCAATGCCGGTACCTACACAGTGGAACTGTTTCTTGATGATTATCGCCTTGTGTCCCGCCAATTCACATTCGACAAGTAGTTCAACTTTTGCATAAAAAATGCACTTGCCTATTGATATGAGCAAAAATATATATCAACAACTATTGCGAGTGAAAAAATATTGCTAATTTCGCAGCGTCAAAAATGCATCAAGCAATAGTGAGATTACATAATTTATATAAACACAAAGATGATTTATAGATTTCGTATAGTATCAGATGAAGTGGATAACTTCAAGCGGGAAATTGCAATAGATGCCGATGATACTTTTTTGCGGTTACGTAACGCCATTCTCGACTCAGTAGGTTACACCAAAGATCAAATAGACTCGTTCTTCATCTGCGATGATGATTGGAGCAAGGAAAAAGAAATCACGTTGGTGGAAATGGATACCGACTCAGACCAAGATGTCTGGCTGATGGAAGACACACAGCTCAGCGAGCTTATCGAAGACGAAGGGCAAAAACTAATATACGTGTTCGATTACATGACCGACCGTGCATTTTTCATGGAAATGAAAGAATGTATTCCCGGCAAGAATCTCAAAGACCCATTATGCCAACGCAAGGAAGGAAAAGCTCCGGCTCAATTTATCGACATTGATGATGCCAATGATAAGGCCGCTGCTGCCAAAGCCGCTGTAATCGATGTGATGAGCCTTGACGAGATTGGAGAGGATTTCTATGGGGCGGACGGTTTCAACGATGATGAACTCAACGACCTTGCCGACTATGACGATGAAGATATGCGTTAAACATCCATTTCTTCTTGTTCAAAATGCCACAATCAAGCACACGTTGCGTGATTAAACACATGTACACACTGGTTATTCAAAAATAAATACATTAAGTTTTTGTAAAAAGGTTGTCGACCTTGTGAAAAGTTGACAACCTTTATTGTTCCCATAAATCCCAACCAGCTAAGCGACATTCAAGGCAAACGTTAATCGTGTACTCCATTAAAGATCAACCCTCGCATTCGTACGGGTTGACCAATTTGTTTATTTCGGTTGTAATATCTATATTTGCGGTGAATTACTTTACAAAATCAACGCAAGATTATAGTATGGATACACTTGCAATTTACGAATGGTTTATGGAGAATATGAATTACGGTTACATAACCTTGTTAATGGCAATCGAAAGTTCATTCATTCCATTCCCTTCCGAAATTGTTGTCCCACCGGCCGCATTCAAGGCCATGCAACCAGATAGCGGACTCAACATCTACTTAGTGGTAGTTTTTGCAACTATCGGAGCCATGATTGGTGCTATTTTCAATTACTACATTGCAATGTGGATAGGCCGACCGCTCGTATATAAGTTTGCCGACAGCCGTCTTGGACACATTTGCCTACTCAATGGAGGAAAAGTGCAACAGGCAGAGGCCTATTTCGACAAACATGGAGCCATATCGACTTTTATCGGACGTTTACTGCCCGCTATACGTCAACTCATTTCAATTCCGGCAGGTCTTGCACGTATGCACTTTGGCAAGTTTATTCTCTACACAACTCTCGGCGCGGGGTTGTGGAATGTAGTACTCGCTTCACTCGGATATTGGCTCAGCACATTCGTCGCCGAAGCCGAATTGCGTGCAAAAATAGAGCATTACAACCAATATCTTAATTATGTGGGCTATGCCATCATCGCTGTGATAGTAATATTTATCCTCTATCATGCTTTCAAGAAAAAAACGTATCCGAAAAAAATCTACGGAAAATAATATATATGTGACATGCTAATATCCCCTTCCCTGCTTTCAGCCGACTTCGGCAACCTCAACAGAGACATCGAAATGATTAATCGCAGCGATGCCGATATGCTACACCTCGATGTAATGGATGGTGTGTTTGTGCCAAACATTTCATTCGGGTTTCCTGTCATGAAGTATGTCCAAAAGACATGCAAAAAACCTCTTGACGTACATCTGATGATTGTCGAGCCACAAAAGTTCGTTTCTGAAGTGCGAGATTGCGGAGCCGCCATAATGAATGTGCATTATGAGGCATGTACACACCTCAACCGTACAGTGCAACAAATTAAGGATGCCGGCATGAAAGCCGGTGTTACACTCAATCCTGCAACGCCTGTATGCTTGTTGCGCGACATCATAACCGACGTCGACCTTGTGTTACTCATGTCGGTTAACCCGGGTTTTGGTGGTCAAAAATTCATTCCCGGAACGTTACGCAAACTTGCCGATCTGCGACGGCTGATTGACGAAACAGGATCGAAAGCCATTGTCGAGATAGATGGTGGCATCAACTTAGAAACAGGGAAGCAACTACGGGATGCCGGAGCCGAAGTGCTTGTAGCCGGCAACTATGTATTTGGAGCAGCTGACCCCGTTGCGGCAATCCACGGACTTAAGCAACTATAGCCATTCCTCCACATTCCCGGATATACACATACCTTAGTATGGCTTAGGTCTATTTTTAAGCGGGTGGCTTTTTTGTGAAATAAATGCAACAATTTCTATTTATATATTGCTTTATCAGCCTTTGTGCACTTTTTTCTTGTAAGGGGAAAAGCGATGACAGGTATGTCGGGGAACTTGCCAAGCAAAGTTTGGAATATATAGATAAAAATAGGCTCGACTCGGCAGTCGTGATGAATCTTAAGATATTAGAAAACATCGACACAGCAGCAGTCGACAATTTCGGCATTATTGCTAACACCTATAATAATCTCGGTGACATTTTTTATAAAGCCACCATATTCGACAAGGCATTCCGGATGTATAAGCTGGGACTAGAATACGCACGCACATTAAACGACAAAACCGAAGAGTCTCATTCCCGCAGAGGAATATGGAGGTGCAGCTACATGATGAAACTCCCCGAAAAAGATACGGCAATAGCCAACTTTGCCACCTTGATTCCTTACATAAAATCAGACAAAGAAATTTCTTCGCTTTACAACAACATCACAGGATATTTCATGTACAATGGCAACAGCGATTCGGCGTTCCTGTACAATCAAATCGCCATTGACAAAAGTGCTGATTCGCTTACACTGTATCGCAACTGGGGAATACGTAGCGAACTGTTCATCAACGAAGAAAATTACGACTCTGCATGGCATTACGCTTGGCTTGCCAGTCACAGTACCGATATTTATACTCGGGCAGCCTCGATATTCCGATTAGGTAGGATCTCGGAATATGAAAATAAAGACTCTTCGATTTACTTTTTGAAATATTATGGCAGCTTACTCGATTCCATAAATAATATCAAAACAAGGGATTCCATCAATGTAATCTTATATAAGAAGCAATTATCAGCCGTGCAAGACAAAGTGTCACGCGACCACACAATTATGACAATACTGACATTAACGCTGCTGGTGGTTGCATGTGGCCTTACAGCATTTTTCATCATGGTCTCACGGCGCAACCGCATCATGCGTCACGAAGCAGTAGCACTGAAAAAGCGTTTGTACGAATTGAACGAAGAACTTAATGAAAACTATAAGAAGGTTGAAGACTACAAACAATATTCCGAACAATACCAAGACTTGCAAGCAAGGCAAAAGCATATGGAAGAAACGTTTGTCGCCCAATTAGTGGATGCCCGAAACAAGTGCATCAATACATTCAAAAAAAGTTCGTTTTACAAGAAACTCCCATCGTTAATCGATAGCGGAGACGGGATACTGAAACTCGACAAGCGGAAAGAAATGCAAGATGTGATAAATAAGGATTTTATGTTGTTACGACATTCATTAGCCACATATTTCAATATTTCTGATGAAGAATTTACCCTTTTCTGCCTGTCGGCATCGGGATTTTCCACAAAAGAGTGCGCTGCATGCCGTGGTGTTACCATGTCGGCCATCAGAATGCAACGAATGAGGATAAATAATAAAATAAAATCATTTTTCTCTACCGACACCGATTTAAGTGACATTCTGCTTTGACAATCGGGCATACAACTATCTGCTGTTACGCTTTTATACTGTTCTAACCTGATACTTAACCAGTTATCATTTTGGATTTGTGACACAATCTGTGCCACTTTTGTTATTATTTTATGTTATGTTTGCAATATTAATATGATTTTGAAAGTTTTATTTTTAATATAGTTTCAAATTGTTGATATGATGAAAGAATTTTTACCTTTTGCTTCGACATTACGCCGAACATTGACAATTGTCACACTGTTTTTAATTGTTGTCACATCCGTTTTTGCAACATCCAAAGAAGATGCCATTGCAAAACGCAAAGCCTACCTTGAACACCGTTACGAGGGAAAGACCATCGCCGAGAGAATTGCAAAAGACACACAAAGGCAATCTTCTCCCATTAAAAACGTTAGGAATACATCGACATCAATCACACCGCCAATTCGCACGGCTACCGGTGATGTGTTGTATGGTTTCTTAATGAGCGATGAAACTTATGATTATACCACGGGCATTGTATCTATTTCGCTCGATGAGAATGCAACTACAAATTTGCTACATGAAAGCGACCTACATTTTATGGCCGGGACATGTGTCTATAACGAGGTTTATATAGCCACTTACTCATCAACCACACTTGATCCAACAGGATTGTATGCAAAAGACGTGGATACAGGAGAAGAACGCCTTGTTACATCATACAGCGGAAGTGACCCGTTCTTTTTCGACATGACATTTGATGAAACTACCGGACTGATTTATGCAGTCGGCGGCGGTCTTTTTGACGAAGCTATGTCACTCTACAGCATCTCTCCATCAGATGGCTCTTACACATCATTATTCAATCTTGAGGGAATGGCTTATACACTGGCTGCAGGTCCCGATGGCACGTTATACAGCATCGATGACTTGGGATTATTTTATAACATATATCCTGAAGGTGGTTATTCTGAACGTACCGGTTATACAGGGTACGCACCTGCATACCTGCAAAGCATGGCATATAATTCAAACGACGGGCTCATATATTGGGCCTTATACACCGAGGCTTCCACAAGTTCATTGGTCACCATCGACCCTGAAAATGTTGATGACTCTACCACGATACTCGCCGAAAACCTTGGCAACAATGCCGAAATAGGTGCCTTGTATTTCGAACCCGACCCTGAGAGTCAATTAGTTCCGAGCGCACCCACCGATTTTGATGTAATAGTAGGCTCACGGGGAGCCAATACTGCCACACTCACATGGGGCAACCCGACTACTGCTATCGATGGCAGCACATTGACTTCACTTACAAGCATCGATATTTACCGCAATGGGGAACTTGTTAACCAAATTGAAGATCCCACCGTAGGAAAATTCCAAACTTGGAAAGATTCAGATGTGTCAACAGGCATGACCACTTACAAAGTTGTAGCTGTCAATGAATACGGAAACGGTACACCCGCAGAAACCTCTGTTTTCGTAGGTTGCGATGCACCTGCACAAGTAAGGAATCTAACCCTTGAAAAAGCCGATGACTCGACCGACTCCTATGCTCTTAAACTTTCATGGTTGGCTCCTATCGTTGGTAAACACAATGGATATCTCGACACTTCAAGTCTCCGTTACACAGTGATAAGATACCCCGATGAGAAAGTGATGGCCGAAGAAACGACCGAATTAGAATTTGTTGATGAAACTATCACTGAACTTGCCGGATACAGCTATGATGTAATAGCCATTAACGATTATGGCGAAAGCGATGCACTACGTTCCAACACCGTAATAGTGGGTCCTGCCCTTGATATACCACATACATTCAGCTTTGAAACCGAAACCGACCGTGCAATGTGGGTCGTTGTTGATGCCAATGAAGATGGTTGTACATGGTACTATAACCACAACTGGGGAGGCGACACCAGATATTTCATGTGCTATGACTACTACGCATTCGAAGATGCAGACCCCACCGCCAATGACTGGTTCTTCTCCGCACCATTGCGCTTCGAGGCAGGGAAACAGTATATGCTCACATATGAAGTGCGCCTTGGCAGCACTTATTTGAGCAGTGAAAGTTTCAGAGTTGTATTATGTGATGGCACTTCTCCCGAGAACGAGGTGCAAGAAATAGACAACCACGATGGAGATTTTGACAGTAATTTTGTATTTGAAGATGCAGCGGCAGCATTTATCCCCGAAACATCAGGCGAATACAATCTTGGTTTCCAAGTTTACTCTGAATCTGCATACTTCGTTCATATCACCAATATTCAAGTAAAAGAAGTCAGTACAGTCGATGCCGCTTGTACCACCTTACGCGGTTTGGACGTTGCCGTGCGTGGTGAAGACACACGTTACGATGCAGTCATATCAAACACCGGTGCTACGACACTGACTAATTTCACCGTGCAAGTAGTCGATGATGACGATAATGTGTATGGGCAAGTAAATGTTCATGATTACGAATTGGACATTAACAACTATGTTGTAGTTCCTGTAACTTGCCAAATCACATCTTCGGCACTCACAGTTCCTCTGAAAGGCAAGGTAATACTTGATGGCGATGAAAACACCGAAAACGACCTTTCGTCCGCCATTGAAGTGGAAATCATGCATGATGCCGAAAAATATGATTTGATAACGGTCGGCAACCAACAATCAACAAGCTATGTAGCCTACTTGCCTTTCAACCTTGACGAGCAATACAGCGTTCAGCAAATACTGCATACATCCTCAAGGCTCGGATTCTCTGCCGCAAACATAGAGCGTATGGGCTTCTACTATACATGCCAACAAGGTGAATATGCACAAAACATCAAGACAAAAATTTACATGGCAAATGTCGGAGACGAAACCTCGGACTTAAGCAACTGGATCGACCCGAACTTGTTCACGTTGGTATATGAAGGGGAAATGTCGCTCGATGAATCGAACGATGCTTATATGATAACTTTTGACACTCCGTTCGGGTATAACGGCAACAAACTTTGTATCATGACTGAAACAGAGGGCGGTTGCGAAGATTACTACTATAACTGGTTCCGCTCATCCACGACCGACGACCGAAGTATCTGCTCAATGACTTGGTCGGGAAGTGAAATGACATTCGATGCAAGCGAACCGGGCATGGAAACATATATCTACCCCAACCTCACTTTCTTGCTCGACACAGAATATGTGTCATCGGTTGTCGAAGTTAAAGAAACAGGCTATATTGTATCGACACTTGCCGATCAAGTGGTTACCATTACCGGTGATTATGACCGAGCCGTACTTTACTCTATCGATGGAATGCTACTGCAAAGCTGTAACAACACGACACCTGTTTCGGTTGGCGGCTATTCGCAAGGCATATACATCCTTAAGGTATGGGGCAACGGCACCAGTTCAACTCACAAGATTATAGTAAAACACTGATGTCCCAATATCGCCGACACAATACTCCCAAGGAGCCTAATCACGGCTCTTTGGGAGTAATTTTATGCTTTGCAACAGAGTTTATGCAACACGCATTCTTCATGCGCATGCACTTATTCAAAGCCGATCGACAGTCGTGTAATAACATTAATTATTATCTTTATTGTGCATGAGTGAATGTTATTGCTTAATTTTGCACGTGTTTTTCTGTAGTTAGACTTGAAAAGTATTTTCATATACACGGCGTTTCTCGTGGTTGCCCTTTTGATGTGTCACAGCTGCAATGTTGCCAAACAATCATCGGAAGGTGGAGTTGCGGCAGATACGTTCCCATTCTTAGATGATATGCAAGGCGACACCAATGGTATCGTCGGGCTTGATACCATAGTATCCATAATCACCGATTCCATAAAAAGTGCAGAAGCCGACAGCATAATATCGAGGTTGAGAAACTACACCACACCTCACCATACCACCGATTCTACAATGGTGGCGGCAATCGACTCGGCAGACGCAGTAATCGACTCGGCATCGTTGGCATTCACTGCTCCCAACAGCATTCGGCGTGACACATTAGATCAAAAGTCGCGTTTCGTTATGACAATGGTGGATCTCGACAATACTGTTAAATTTTCCACCAAGGACTCGCTTGTGTTCTATGGGCGCAATAATGCTTCGATGTATGGCAACGGCGATGTTACATATGGCGATATTAACCTTAAATCGATGCAAATCGACATGAACTTGGACAACAACGAGGTTTACGCCATAGGCCGCCCGGATAGCACAGGCGAAATGGAAGGATTACCCGTATTTACCGACCGAAGCGGTGAATACGAATCAAAGACCATGCGTTACAACTTCAAGACAAAAAAAGGATTCATCACCGAAGTAGTGACACAACAAGGTGAAGGCTATCTCACCGGAGGCCGCACAAAGAAGATGGAGAATAATGAATACTTTATCAAGGAGGGGCGTTACACCACGTGCGACAATCACGACAACCCTCACTTCTACCTGCAATTGACAAAGGCGAAAGTGAGGCCTAAAAAGGACATCGTGATGGGACCTGCCTATATGGTGCTTGCCGATGTGCCCTTGCCTCTCGCCATTCCGTTTGGATTTTTCCCTTTCAGCGAAACGTATTCATCCGGTATCATCATGCCAACATTTGGCGATGACTACAATCGCGGTTATTATCTGAGCGACGGAGGTTATTACTTTGCGATAAACGACAAAATTGACCTTGCACTGACGGGAGAAATATACACACTGGGCTCATGGGGACTTGCAGCACAATCAACCTACAAGAAACGCTATAAGTTTTCGGGCAGTTTTAGCATGAACTACCTGACCACCATAACCGGACAAAAAGGAGAAGAAGACTATTCGAAACAGACCAACTTCAAGATTACTTGGACCCACTCGCAAGATTCCAAGGCCAACCCCAATATGACATTCTCGGCAAGTGTAAACTTTGCTACCAGCGGTTATAGCCGCAACAACCTATCTGACTACTATAGCAGTTCATTTACCGAGAACACTACGAGCAGTAGTGTCAACATGACATACAATTTTCCCAACTCAAAGTGGAATCTCTCGACATCAGCCAGTATATCACAACGTTCATCCGACTCGACACTGACCGTTTCGTTCCCAAATGTTACCCTAACCATGTCGCAAACTGCACCATTCAAGCGTAAAAATGCTGTGGGCAGTGAGAAGTGGTATGAAAAAATCAAGCTCTCTTACACAGGTATATTCCAGAATTCACTTACTGCAAGTCAAAACGAATTCTTAAAAAAAAGCCTGATAAAAGATTGGCGGAATGGCATGCGTCACACAATCCCCATTTCGGCCACATTCAATATGCTTGAATACATCAATGTCACTCCAAGCGTGAGCATCAACGACCGCATGTATACAAGCAAGATTCGCCAACAATGGGATCCTGCTGCATCGGCAGTGGTGCGAGACACCACATATGGTTTTTACAATATATTAGATTTCAGTGCATCAATTTCGCTCGATACCAAAATCTACGGTTTTTTCAAGCCATGGAAGATTTTCGGCGATAAGGTACAAATGATACGTCACGTTTTGACCCCGACCGTGAGCTTTACCGGCGCACCCGACTTCAGTTCTCCATTCTGGGGATACTATGGCACATACGCCTATACAAATTCTTCGGGAAATCTTGTGAATACAAAATACTCTTATTTCTCACATGGAATATTTGGTAGCGTAAGTCAGGGCAAAACGGGCTCAGTAAGCCTGTCGCTCGCCAACAATGTGGAAATGAAAGTTAGGAACGATGCCGACAGTACGGGAGTAAAGAAAATATCTCTCATAGAGAATTTCACGGTCAGCCAGTCATACAATTTCGCTGCCGACTCATTGCGTTGGAGCAATATTACCACGTCGCTATCACTGCGACTTATGAAAAACTTCAATCTTAACTTGTCGGCAACATGGGACGTATATACCTACCAACTCAACGAATCCGGCTCGCCGGTGCGTGTAAATCGCACTCGCTTACAAGCCGGAAAGGGTCTTGCCAAATTGTCGAGTACCGGAACATCCTTCTCCTACACTCTGAATAACGATACTTTCAAGAAAAAAGATAAAAAGACCGAAAACAAAAAAGAAGAGCCGTCTGATGCCGTAAATCAATATGCCAACCGGAATGAAGAAGAACAGGAAAACCGCGGCGGCAAAACCGAATCGGGCATAGAATTAAATCCCGATGGCTATGCCAAGTGGGATTTCCCTTGGAGCCTTACACTTAACTATTCCGTCAACTATAGCTATGGCGATTTCAATTACGAAAAGATGGATTATGACGGACAAATTACACAAAATCTCAGTTTCTCAGGGAACGTGAAACCTACAAAAAACTGGGCTTTCAACTTTTCGGCAAGCTATAATTTCGTCACTGGCAAAATTGCCTATATGAACTGCTCTATATCACGCGACCTGCACTGCGTCACCATGAGTGCAAGTTTTGTTCCGGTAGGTCCTTATAAATCTTATAATTTCCATATTGCCGTTAAGTCGTCACTGCTTAGCGACTTAAAGTATGACAAGCGCAGCAGTTCGTCAAGTGGTATAACATGGTATTAAGAATCCTCTAAGGAACCTGTCGCACAGCCAGACTGTTTTTCTTGGTACATATAGACTGTTGTAACAGAAGCTACTATAAAAAAAACGGCATCTCATGGCTTTAATACCATAAGATGCCGATAACAAATATATATATGTCCTATTATTCTATTTGATTATAAGTTTGCCACTATAGTTGCATTGCCGACCACTCACACGCAGCAGATATATCCCACTTGACAACTGTCCCTTCAAATCGACATCAACACTTCCATTTACAGTAGTATAATTGCCTTGGTAAACCAGATACCCATTGATGCTATATATGGCAAGTGCCACATTGTCCTCTCCCTGAGCCATAACCTTGAATTGCCCGTCTGAAGGATTCGGACTGACAATCACCACGTTTTGATCCTTTGTCACATCGTTGATACCCGAAGTAAGTATATACTGCAATCCTGCATACGCATCTATCAATCCATTGGGTCCCCATTGCAATGCTATGCCGGTGCCATATTCATCGGTTTTCTGCGCTGTGGCAGCAATTATTTCTTTTATGTCATCAGTAGTCAAAGTTGGGTTGTATTGCAACCATGTGGCTACGATGCCTGTAACCACCGGCGTAGCCATCGATGTGCCGGCACTTGTACCCCATTGATACGTAACGTCGTCTATTTGCTCTTGACTTACGATTGCATAATCGTATGCATATCTATAATATCTGCTGTATGAAGACACTATTGCTGCACAACCGGGAGCCACAACAGTCGGATGCCAAACACCATTCATGTCATAACCATAGCTGGAAAAATAGCCCATTGTATTTAAAGTATAATAAGCACTAGAATACGAATATCTATTACCTTGGTAGTTGGTATATTTCACTTTCGATGTATAAGCCCCTACCGAAATAACTTCACTACCGGTGGCCAATTCACTTACCGAGCAATCTGATGTACCGGCAGTGTATTCCGGGTCGTCATTGTCACTGAATTCAATATAAGAATCGCTCCACATATTAAGCACATCGCCCTGCGTACCATAAAATTTCATGGCAATCTTGTAATCACTGCTTGTCGTTGACCTGCGACTCATTGAATAAGCACAATACACCTCATACTTGCCACTTGCCGCATCATATTGCGCTTCAAGCTGGATATTTCCGCTAAAATATGTGGAAAAGTTCGAATAACCGTTGCTTTGTCTTAGACTCCAATTGCCGCCACTTTCACCCGGAGAAAACAAATCTGTTTCATACAGAACTTCATTATCATTGGAAGTATCTATAAGCATAAATTGCACTGACACCGGATTGGTGGTGTATGACGCAAAATTGTTATAACTATATTCTTCGCCCCATTCAATGATAGTCTTCAATTGTTCAGCATCGGTTTCATTCTCGAATGTTTTGTTAACGTACAAGTCAGTATCACCCTCATTACCTGTCGCATATATAAATATCACACCCTCGCCTGCAAGACGGTCGGTGGCTTGTGAAACAATGTTACTGCCGTCGTGCGGCCCGGCGTTGGAGCCGAGACTTAGATTTATCACTACCGGTTGCCCCTGCTCCTTGGCATATTCTACAATCTTTTCGGCCTGTTCTACAATGTCGGTTGTAGTGGTTGAACCCGTTCCGCAGAGATAGAGGTCAGCATCCGGAGCCATCCCTTGGTAACCGTTGTCATAGTAACTTCCCGCAGCGGTACCAGTCACGTGCGTACCATGCGTTTCATAAGAATAATCGGTAGTAAGTTGTGCAATATCATCAGGGTCGTCAAACGTACCTTTTCCATCGCAATAAGCTCTTACCACACGCGAGTTACCTTCATCGTCTTTAAAATTGATATGGTTGAAGTCAATGCCGGTGTCTATAATACCTATTATCACTCCTTTTCCCGTATATGCCATGTTAAGTCCGGTTCCTGCCTGTACAATGTCGGCATTAGTTATCGAGCGAGCCTCATCATTCAGCATCAGCACAGGTTTTGCAATCTCTATGTATTCCACGCTTTCCAGTTCCGACAGCGATTCAAGCGCATCAACCGGAATACTTACTATCAATATATCATCACCAATTTCGCTGTTCACCACGGCACCCATCGACTCGATTTCGGCAATCGAACTGTTATCGGCAATTTTTACAAACCCTTTGACCATTTCAGTTCCACCTATATTAACCATTTTGGTAAATAGCTGTTTTTGTTGGCTGGTCGATGCAGACTTTATGTCAATATCAGCAGAAGTGGCTACAACCATCCCATTTGCATCTATTGCCCCTTGTTCATACATCTTCTTGAATAATTTGGTGTAGGACGACAGCTTGTTATTGCCTGAGGCCCCAAAAGCAACCGCACACATCAGTGTGCCAATCAAAAGTTTAGATAAAGTCATGTTCATTTTATAAAAATTACGATTATTCGTTTTAACACTGGCAAATTTATATCATTTTTGCTTCATTTATATACAAAATGGTTGTAAATTCTTTTTTTGCAGTCAAAAATATACGGTTGCTAAAATCGAATACTACTTTATTGAATCTTAACAATCTGCTCTTTATCACATAAAAAGCCGTTTCGACAAATTAGGACAAACATGATTTGCAATTGCGCTTGCCTTGCACTATTTTTGCATAATAATTTTTTGAGATTATGTCGATTGATAATATTATAGCAAAAGCTGTGGTCGAAGCTGTTAAAACATTATATGGCATCGACTTCGAAGTCAATAAAATTACCCTACAAACGACCAAGAAGGAATTTGAAGGAAATCTCACAGTGGTGGTATTCCCGTTCCTTAAAGCATCGAAAAAGTCTCCCGAAGCCACCGGAGCGGAAATCGGGCAATATCTTGCAGAGCACTGCGATGCCGTAAAGTCTTTCAATGTCATAAAAGGTTTCTTGAACATTGTCATCAAGCCATCGTTCTGGTGCAATGTACTTCACCATATAGCAAGTGAACCCGATTATGGCTTCAAATCGGCAACTTCCGACAGCGAACTCGTAATGATTGAATATTCATCGCCCAACACCAACAAACCGTTGCACTTGGGTCATGTACGCAACAACTTGCTCGGTTATTCGCTTTCGCTCATCATGAAAGCCAACGGGTACAAGGTGGTCAAGACAAATATTGTCAACGACCGTGGCATACATATTTGCAAGTCAATGCTTGCTTGGGAAAAGTGGGGTAACGGAATAACTCCGGAAAAAGCGGGAAAGAAAGGCGATCATCTGATTGGCGACTTCTATGTAATGTTTGACAAGCATTATAAAGAAGAGGTAAAACAACTCATATCCGAAGGAATGAGTGAAGAAGATGCCAAAAACAAGGCTCCGCTAATGGTGGAGGCACGCGAAATGCTGCAACTTTGGGAAGCCGGAGATGAAAAAGTACGTAGTGTGTGGCAAATGATGAATCAATGGGTTTATGACGGCTTTGATGTCACATACAAGCGGCTTGGTGTTGACTTCGACAAGATTTATTACGAAAGCGAAACATACCTCGAAGGCAAGAAAAAAGTACTTGAAGGTCTTGAAAAGGGCATTATGTTTCGCAAAGAAGATGGCTCGGTATGGGCCGACCTCACCGCCGACGGGCTCGACCACAAGTTGTTGTTGCGAAGTGATGGAACGTCCGTTTATATGACGCAAGACATAGGCACGGCAAAACTACGTTACCAAGATTATCCCATCGACAAGATGATATACGTTGTTGGCAACGAACAGAATTATCATTTCCAAGTGCTTTCCTTGCTGCTCGACAGGCTTGGTTTCAAATGGGGAAAAGATCTTGTGCATTTCTCTTACGGCATGGTAGAATTGCCCGAGGGGAAAATGAAGTCGCGCGAAGGTACCGTCGTTGATGCCGACGATCTGATGGACGAAATGGTGCAAACAGCAAAGGAAACGAGTGCCGAACTGGGCAAACTTGACGATTGTACACATGAAGAAGCCGATGAAATAGCCCGCATCATAGGCATGGGCGCCTTAAAATATTTCATACTGAAGGTCGATCCGCGCAAAAATATGACTTTCAACCCGAAAGAATCAATTGACTTCAACGGCAACACAGGACCGTTCATACAATACACCTATGCACGCATCCGCTCGCTGTTACGCAAAGCCGCAGATGCCGGCATCGACTATAACAATGATTATGAAATAGAGCCGAATGAAAAAGAGATTGCCATTATTCAGAAGATAGCCGACTTCACACAAGTGGTTGCCGAAGCCGGTCGCACATACAGCCCCGCTTTAATAGCCAACTATGTGTATGACTTGGTGAAAGAATACAACCAATTCTACCACGATTATTCTATCTTGCGCGAAGAAGACGCAAAGAAACGCAATTTCAGGCTGAAATTGTCGGAAGTTACCGGCGATATTGTGCGCCGTGCCACAGGATTGCTCGGCATTGAAGTTCCTGAAAGAATGTAATATAATCACCAATAATAAAATTTTATGTATTCAAACTATCAACAAACTCCACCTCCGTTTAATGACATAAAAGTTGCCAGTCCAACTTATGTGTCGAGCGTGATGAAACGCGTCTATTTGAAGATGTTTTTCGCCATGATTGTCACGGCACTCACATCTTACATTTGCTTGAATATTCCGGCCGTATTCTACACACTGGTTTCTAACTCGGGTTTATATTTCGGCCTGCTGATTGCAGAAATTGCACTTGTGTTCATTCTTGCCGGTGCTTTGCACAAATTAAGTTCACCGGTGGCAACTCTTATTTTCTATGTATATTCCATTCTTAACGGTATTGTACTTTCAGTAATTCTTGTCGCATACACATCGGCTTCGGTTTTCTCGACATTTGTTATCACATCTGCCGTGTTTGGCACCATGACTGTTTACGGCTATGTCACCAAGAGCGACCTTACGCGCGTAGGGACATTCCTCTTCATGGCATTGATAGGTCTTATTATTTGCAGCATCGTGAACATTTTCATGGGAAGCAGCACAATGGAATGGATAATCAGCTTTGCTGGTGTAGTGATATTTATCGGTCTGACAGCATGGGACACTCAAAAAATCAAGAAAATGGCGGCTGTGGCCGACCCTTCGCAGACAAGCAAACTTGCCACTATCGGAGCTTTGTCATTATACCTTGATTTTGTCAACTTATTCCTATATCTGCTTCGTTTCTTCGGGAGCAGCAGGAATTAAGCGCACATCATTTCTTTTCTAAAATATATAATTTCGGCGTGACATAGAAGTTTGACAGCTTTTATGCCACGCCGAGATTTTTCCTTAATTGCTCAACCGGTGGTTTATATTATTCTTCAAGTTGTTCCAACCGTTCCAATTTTTCGGCATCGCCAAGGTGATAATAGATGTTTTTCAAAGCATCTCGCGCTGCCGAATTGTTTGGATCAGCCTCGTATGCCTTTTCAAAATATGGCTTCGCATTGCCGAACTTTTCCAATATCTCCTCTGCCGTGGTATCGGAATCTTTCTCTGCCTTCAAGGCCTCGTTATAATAATATCGCCCAACGTCAAAGTTGCCACGCACATGATTGGGATCTATTTCAAGGCATTTCCTGTAATATTCATAAGCATTCCCTATGTCATCTGTCTGGCTTTCAATGAGCACCCCTTTCAAGTCATAGTATTCTGCATTGTCGGGATACTCGGCTATAGCCATATCGATGATTCGCGTGGCCTCATCGTAAAGCTTGTTGGTGATGGCGTAATTGATAAGAAATATTATGTATTTAGGCTCTTCTTTACCAAAATGGTCGTATGCATCTTTCACAAGTTCCACCAACTGCGAACCGTCACCGTTGCTTTCGGCACAGCTAATGGCAAAATCAAAAACATCCTTGTGGATATAGCCCAATTTAATGGCCTGCAAGAATGAATCGAGAGCCTTTGTATTATCGTCCATCATCTTGGCGGCAATGCCCTGCATATAGCAATATTTGCCTATTGTAGTATCGTTTACATGATAGTCCTTACGGTTAGAGAAACTCATAAATGGCAATGTGGTATATATGAGCCAAGCATTATAGGCACTCTCATAGTTATTTTGCTTGACATAAAAAACTCCACCTGCAAGACGATAGTCATCATAATGCTTCTTGACGATTTCGATTATCTTTTTCGAGAACTTGGTCTTTATCTTTGGCTTGCCGCTTTTTTCAAGTTTCGGATTTCCTTCTTTATCTCTCACTACCACCGAATCCAACATTAATGCCTGACGCATTTTTTTATACCCGTCGATGAGAGATGAATACATCAAGGCTTCGTCCACATCCTCTCCGACACTTTTCACCTTAAGACATTTGTCATACAGCCCGAAGTTTAGCTTTCCCGCTGTAAACCAAGCCTCGGCATCATCCTTTGTTTCTTCGTTGGAGAGAGCCGGCTCAATTTTGCTTATTGCATCTTTATAATTGTCAACCGTCAGCGACACACTGTTGACATCTTGCTTAACTTGATCCACAAGCCGATTTTGTGCTGCCACATCATGCCGCGACACCAATATCGATATAAAAAGCACTGTTATAATCGTAATGTTCCTAATCATCTTGAAGCTATTGTCCCCACTTTTTATTCAGGGTGCAAAATTAATAAAATTCATCCACAGTAAAAAGCTCTACACTGCTTCTACCCATTGCAACGCGTTCGTGCCGCGACAGACAAAATTCTCCTATACACCAAAAACATCAACAACCTCAAAACAGGCTCTTTCAACATCGTGCTATGCTTCCATTTCAGCAAGTATTTTTTTCAACTCCTCATCGGTGGTCTGCAACTTTGCTTTACAGAATTTAAGCAATTCCAATGAGCGCGTGGTGAGTGCCGACAGGTTGTCGATACTGCATGAATCGCTTTGCATTTCGCGTACTATTTTTTCAAGTTCTGCAATGGCCGCAGAATAGGTCATTTGTTCTTTATTTTCCATTTTGTTCTGAATTAATTATTTCATTTATTGTCGAGGTAAACGTGCCATGTGCAAGTTGTGTGGTAACTTTATCTCCGTGCCTTAACATTGTAGTGTCATTAACAGCATGCCCGTTGACACGTGTAATCGAATAGCCCCGGCGCAACGTATTTTGCGGCGACAGTATGTCGATTTTCTCGGCAAACGAATTCAATCGCAATTTCTCGCGTGCTATTGCTTGTACTCTTGCCTGTGATATTGCAGCAAAATACGATTTGAGCCGTTCGGCGGCAGTAGTGATGCGTCCCGATGTAATTGTAGGTGTCATTTGTGCTATATGCAACAGTCTTGTGCGGTTGCTCTCTAATCGTGATGATGCCAATATCGGAATATTTCCTGCATAAAAACTCAATTGCTGCGCCGAAGCATTCAGATATTGCCTTACTACATTGGCTATATTGGATGTAAGTTGGTCAAGATGGCTCAATGCTTCTACCCCTCTGGCAATGAGCCACTCGGCAGCTGCCGTTGGTGTTTTAACGCGCACGGCTGCCACATAGTCCAGTACCGTCACGTCGCGTTCATGACCTATACCTACAATCACAGGCAGTGGAAACTGCGCAACATTTGCCGCAAGGTTGTAGTCGTCAAACGAATTAAGGTCGCTTGTGGAACCGCCACCACGAATTATCACCACACAATCAAACAACTGAAGCTTACCTGCTATTTTGTCAAGGGCGGCAATGATGCTCGGAGAGGTATTCGTTCCCTGCATCACGGCAGGGAACAGGCAGGTATAAAACTTCAATCCGTATGAGTTGTTGTGCAGTTGGTTGACAAAATCTCCATATCCGGCAGCACCCATAGCCGACACGATAGCTATACGTTGCACTACGGGTGGCAAAGGTAACTGCTTGTTCATATTGATGACTCCATCTTTTTGCAGGCGTGCGAGTATTTCGCGACGTTGCCGCTCCATGTCTCCCATGGTATAAGAAGGGTCAATATCTGAGATTATCACCGACAACCCATATTGTTCGTGATAGTTGACACTTGCCTCAACCATAACTTTCAGTCCACTCTTCAAGTCCTGTCCGGTGACTGAAAGAAACTTGCTGCGCAAATATTGCACACGCCCCGCCCAAATTATTCCGCGCACTTTTGCCACAGTCGCTCCACTCGCATTCTTCTCTACAAGTTCGAGGTAGCAATGACCGCCTCGGATTGCGACATCGCTCAAGTCGGCAACAATCCAACAATTTTGCACCGAACAGTCATTGAGCAACCGCTTTATACGATTGTTAAATTCATGCAAAGTGATGGCTTTAGTATCAATAGGCTGTTGCATATTTCTAAACCTGTTAATTTTTTGGTCTTACAGTTTCTTTGCGTTGTTGGTTTTTGTCTTGTGGAGAATTGTCCGGTGGGGGCACTTCATCTTTTGGCGGCGTAATGTCATGCTTCTGAATCGGAGCCTCGTGCCGTGCCGGCTGAGTTTTTTTAATTGATTTCCTATGCAAAAGGCACGAACTACATGACGCAGCTATCAACAAGGTGGTAAATAATATGTACACTACACGTTTCATGATGTTTATGACAAATCGTTGTTTATTATGTGACGTAAAAATAACAAAAATTTAAACAATCAGCAATTTTAGCAACAATAATACCAAAATACCGACAAAATCCTCCATTTTTTGAGCAGTAACTATCCCTAATCCCCGCCATTGCCTGGCAAGCGTCGATAGGAGCAATAACATCCCTTTATCGGTCATCTCCCGAGGGCATGGGGCACGATTCGGAGTTAGACCACGTGCATCTCCTCGCATCGCTCGACACAAGCATGGTGGACAGGGCGAACAGCCTTATCCTTAAATATTTATAACGAATTTCCCAGAGGAACTTTTAGCGAAAATCTGAATCTCTCTTGGTAAGAGTTATGGTTGATATTGCAAAGGTACTCATTATATTGATATTGCAAAATCCGTGCCCGAATCTTATTTATAATGGGATATGAAAAGCATTTTATGCGGAATTGTTTAGCAAATCCACTTGCATATTCCATTAACACATTGATTTCCAGTATTTGTTTTCTTGAAATATATCTCTTACCAAGAGAC
>CAYNBZ010000041.1:0-20397 GCA_964395975.1 uncultured Muribaculaceae bacterium
TGTTCCTATTTCTCAGCAATATATTTATTCGCTTATATCGAACTCACGTTAAATACCAAAAAAATAGGTGGAGCTGTTTTCAACATACAGCTCCACCTATTTTGCAAGATGTGTGTGTTTTTATAAAGTTTCGATATACTTACGCAAGGCTTCATTGGTAGGATCTACGTCAAGCCATTTCTGATAGTATATTTTCATATTTTCGGTGTCTTTTTGCAAATAATAGTGAACGGCCATGTAGCGATAAATTTCTATGTAACGCTCAGCTTCGCTAACTTTGTTCTCAGGGTTTGCATCAAGAATGGCAAGTATTTTGTCGTATGTTTCCATAGCCTCTCCGTTGCGTGCATAATTAGCACCGCTGTATCCGCTTTCGTGACCGACATGGATACTTGCAAGACGAGAAAGTATGCGTATGTCGTTTGGAACAATAGAGTCGACTGTGGCAGCATATTCAAGTGCTTTATTGAAAGCTTCCTCTCGTTTAAGTGAGTCGGTAGCAGTAGAGTCGGGAGTGGTTACACCCCAATTAAGATAACGGCCGGCAAGCACAAAAAGGTCGTTGGTCTTGTAGTCGGCGCTATCTACATATAGCTGGTAGTATTTTGCTGCATTCTCGTAGTCTTTGGCCTCGGTGCATGCATCACTTATTTCCTTGAGCAAATCTACTTTGTCAGTATTGCTTTCATATGCCTTAATGTACATATCTATTGAACCTTGATGGTCACCAAGAGCTTTCAGTGCAACAGCATAATCAGTGTAGTCTTTAGGTGCATATTTGGCACCGTTTGGAACAGGCATCGAAAGGAAATCTTTTGCAAGTGCATCGGCTTCGGCCCAACGTTCCATTGCAACCAAGTTGTAAAGTTGCAGACGTTTCATGTAGAACACTTCGATGTCGCCTGAGGCATGTTCGCTGATAATTTTAGAAGCGAGGTCGTAAGATTCCTGGTAACTCTTACCGTAGAACAACAGTCCGGCATAACGGCTTTCATCCTGTTTGAAGTGGTTTGGATTCTGCATGTATATGCCATATTTTTCGGCAGCTTTTGTCCATTGGTCGTTTTTATAATATTTTTCAGCGAGTTCGCGTTGAGCCAAGGCTGAATTTGGCTTAGATGCAACAAGATCCTCTAGCGTTTGTATTGCTACTTCTGGATTTACGTAAAAATATGTATTGGCATATTTTACGTAGGACTCGATATTGTCTTTATTGGCACGCATGGCCATTTCATACCATCCGGCAGCATTGCCCCATTCTTCTTTGTCGGCTTTCATGTCGCCTTGGAAGACATATACGTTTACATCGTTTTTGTCGCGCTTCCGAGCATCGCTAATAGCATTTTCGATTTTGTCGGCATACTTTACAGGGTCAACGTTATAGTAGGCACGTCCGATGGCTACGATGATTGCAGCATCCTTTTTGTCGCACATTTTTTTTGCATCATCGAATAGCTTCTTTGCTTCTTTTTCACTCTCTTTGGTGTTCTTTTTCAGTTCAAGTTGCCCTAATCCTACATAGTTGTATCCATATTCCGGATTAGCTGCTACTCCTTCGTCAAAGTATTTTATAGCTTCAGCATCATTTCCTGCAGCAAGTTCGATGCACCCAAGATAGTAATATGCTTCGGCTTTGTACGTTGAAGGATCGTTGAGGTTGCGTAGCAATAGTTCCTTGGCATTGCCATATTGGCCTACTTTGTAGTATTCAATGCCATCTTTGTATCCTTGTGCCATGCAAGTGAGTGAAGCACAGAAGATTAATGATAGAAATAATTTTAATTTCATCTTTTTTAGTTAATTATTGTAGGTTAAATACATTTGTTTAGTTAAGCGATACGACTCTAGGTTGCACTCTTGCAGGCATTACTCCTGTGTTCAAGATGATTTTTTGTCCGATGAAGCCTGTCAAGAATGAATAAAATCCATGCGACAGCGAACCGTTAGGTTCAGTAGTTGTCACATATATGCTGCGGTAGAGCGGGTACCGACCATCGTAAATATAAAGTTGGTATGGTTTGTAACCCTCAATCTCATCGTCGCGACGGATTTTCATTACTTTTATTTTGCTTGAAAAGTCTATTGCGGCAGTATCGTTTTTGTTAAGGTCGGACATGCGTTGCTCCATTGTTGTTGTCGGAGCTGTTAGGTCGGCTGTAATCCAACTGACTCCTATAAAGCCTATGGCATTGCGTCGTTTTTCGACCTCGGTGAATATTTGTTGTATGCTGTCGGTTGAATACACCTTGGTAGTATATTTTGCACCACGCATAATGCTATCGGTGACATATTTTAAGATACTTGACCCGTTGTGGTCAAAAATCACTTGTATGGTGTCGAGTTTGGATGGATATACATCTTTCCAACGTGGTGTTGCTCCCGTCAAGATGTCGCGCAACTCTGAGATTGAGAGTTCGTCGATGTCATTGTCTTTGTTTACAATGACGGCTATCGCATCTACTGCTATGCGTTGAGTCCGAGATGGAAATCGATTGACACTATGTAGGTAATCTTTTTGTTCTTGTGTCAATTCTTGAGCGGTAACTATCAAACTAGTTTTTCGGTCGAGCATCGAGTCTATTGCCGAATGGGCATCAATATAATATGGTATAATGCTTGCATTAGGGTAGGTGTATTCAAAGACATCGATTTCTTGTTGTATTATATTTTCGAATGTTTGGTCACACATGAGGGTGATCATTCCCGAAGTACTTGAATCGGTCGGAGTATGGCACGAAGCCATTGCCCCAATTGTCGAAAGTATAGTTGTTATTAAATAGATGGTATGTTTGATTCTAACCATATATTGAGTGAATTCTGATTAATAGATTCCTTTAAATTGGCGGTAGGCCCGCCATATCCCATATAATATGAACAGGAAACCAAGGCTGTAGCGCACCCATGCAAGATCTTCAGTCCAATAGAAGAAATTGGCAAGCATCAAGCACCCCATGCCAAGATAAATGATAATCATGAAAATGCCGAAAACATATCTCATGCCTTTGGGTGTGGCTGTTCTGCTGTCGTTTGTGGTATGAGCCACTGTGTTTTTTGTCGGATCGTTTTTTTCTGTGTTGATCATATCTTTAGGACATAACAATGATTGGCAGGTATAGGTCTTTCGCTATCGGCCTTGTAATCCTCGATGTAGTTACGCGGATGCTGCTGCACTTTCGGCGTGTAAAGTTACATAAAAAATGTTGTGATTATACCGTATTTGGTTAGTTATTAGGAATTCTTAACCATATGAACAAATGATGTAACAAAAAATATAAAAGATTACTGTGCTGCAAAACAAAAAGCCCTGTTGCTACATGCAACAGGGCTTTTATGTATGATGCGAAAAAACGGGAGTTATTTTAGTTTACACCTTGAAGCTTAAATGTAACAGGCAAGGTGTACCATACATTCACCGGCTGTCCATTCATCTTGCCCGGGATAAAGTCGGGAAGCGATTTTACTACACGTACGGCCTCTCTGTCGAGGTCACGGTCAACGCTGCGGACAACTTTCACTTCTCCAACCTTACCGGTTTTGGTAACAACGAATTGAACGATTACGCGTCCTTGTATGTTGTTTTCCATTGCCATTGGTGGATAGTTTATGTGAGAAGAAAGATATTTCATCAGCTCGGCATCACCACCAGGGAAGGTAGGCATCTGCTCTACTGCGGTGAACACCTGTTCGGGTTCAGGAGTCTTTTCTTCAACTATAACTTCGTCTTTATGTTCACGAACAACGTTACGGTCGTCTGTACCTTGGTCGAAATTGGTTTGTCCGAATGCCGTTTCGGTTTGTTGCAACTCATCGGCACTCTTGATTTCGTCTTCGGCCTTTACATCTTCATCTTGAGCGATGAGAATCTCTGTAACTTTAACTGTGTTCAAGATTTCTTCTGGAAGGGCTTCGGGTTCGGGTTCTTCATAACGTTCCTGAACTTCCTCTTCTTCCTCTTCTTCTTGATCTGCAGTTTCGATGGCTACCGTTACTTGTTCTATTTCGTCCTTTGGTTTCGATTCAGCAATTTTTTGCTGAACGTGTTTTGCCACGTATGCGAGAATAACGACTGCAATAATGACGACCACAACCACGATCATCGCCTTGTTGTGTCTGCTTTCCGAACCTTTACGTAGTGTGTAAGCTCCGAAGTCCTTATTGCGATTGTCAAATATAAGGTCGCGCCATTCTTGTGATGAGAGATCTACGTCTTTTGCCATAATTCTTGTCTTGATTTACGAGTTAATAATAAATCTATCATCATTCATCAGTAGTTTCTTGACCATATGGAATGCCCTTGACAGCCATCATCATCACCGAGTCGTTATGGCTTATGCGGTCAATTTGATAGCGGCTTATGCTGTTGATTTGCATTTCGTCAAGAGTGGTAACCAAACTTTCGTATGATGCATTGGGAGTCGCCTTTATGATTACTACCGGACGTTTCAAGGTGGAATCGTTACGGATTTCCCTTGCGCGAGCTTGGTAAACACTGTCATTTGCGGCGGTCGTCGATGCCAATTCCTTGTTTCTCCATTTGACCTTCAATTCGTTGATACGGGTAACAACTTCTCTGTTTCGGTCTTGGAAAATCTTACGCATACCCTGGGCAGCTCCGTTTGCTTCATTTGGAAGGAATTCCTGTGTTTTCATTGGATTAAGGGCAAGGTCGATTTGTCCTTTTTCTGTCACAGGGGGCATTCCTTCGTAGTAATAAAGGTAGTTCTTGGTGGGTACTCCTTCATCGTTTACGTCGCTGTCGAGTATCACTGTGATAGCTTCTGATTGCTTTACCTTGTTTTGCTGCTCCTTCTCTACTTTTTCGTTGGTCGGGAGGCTGATTTGTAGCGTTTGGGACTTAATCATGGTGGTACAAAGCATGAAGAAAGTAATCAAAAGCATGTTCATATCCACCATCGGGGTAAAGTCGACGTGGACTGACATCTTTTTTTGATGTGACTTGCCTTTTCCGTTGTCACTACTTGTATCTATTTGTGCCATGTGTTATTCGTCCTCACTTTTTAAAGCAGTCATTAAACTAAACTTATTCATCTTCATTGTTTGCAGATTATCCATCACAACTTGAATCGTTGAATAAGTGGTACTCCTGTCGGCCTTGATGGCGATACCTTCGCCACGCTTGATTGCACCTTCGATATTTGGGTTGGAAGAGTTATAAATAGCTCTCATCCAAATTTGGAATTCGTTAGGTTTCGACAAGTCTTGATTCATGTCGATTGGAATACCAGCGTTGGGATTCTTTAATGGATCTATGTATGCATCTCTTTTTTCTTGAGGAAGGGCAAGCCAACCTTTAAGCTCAGCCATACTTACGCCAAAGCTGACGGTTTTGGCGAAAGTGTTCACCTCTTCGGTTGTGAGGGTGATTGGGCTGTTGGGATGCAATCTGTTATATTCTGCGGCTACATTCTTGATGAGTTCCGCTCTCATGTTTTCGCTTGAGTAGGTGGAATCTTTATCGCCTGCAAGGGAGATAAAAACATTGCCGGCTGGTGCTACAAGTATCGTTATGAGGTTGGACGATGGTACCTTGATTTCCGACACCGACGATGGTGTTATCACCGTTATAGGTTCTTTTTGCAAGAATGTAGATGTCAACATGAAGAAAGTAAGCAAAAGTACGGTAACGTCACTCATCGCAGTCATATCGATGAGTGTACTTTTCCTTTTGATTTTAACTTTTCCCATATTAATCTTGCGTTATTAAATCTTTTTTCCAGAATGTTTTTGCGTTTGCTACTATGTTCACGATTGATTTTTAGTGAGTAGCGGCAAATGTTTGTACGATAGAGAAACCAACTTCGTCGATTGCGTAAGTTAGGTTATCGATTTTGTTTGTGAAGAAATTGTAAGAAATAACAGCGCTGGCACCAGTAGCAATACCAAAAGCAGTGTTAACAAGTGCTTCAGAAATACCGGCAGAAAGTTCAGTAGAGTCGGGAGCACCGGAAGCAGAAAGAGCCTGGAACGACTTGATCATACCGATCACAGTACCGAGAAGACCAAGGAGAGTACCGAGTGTGGTCAATGTAGCCACGATAGGAAGGTTTTGTTGCAATGACGGCATTTCAAGAGCAGTTGCTTCTTCAAGTTCCTTCTGGATCATGGTTATTTTTTGCTCTTTGGCGAGAATTGTGTTCTTGTCCATTTCGTCATACTTAATGAGTGTGGCGTAAACTATAGCACCAACAGAGCCTTGTTGCTTGCGGCAAAGATTTTGGGCTTCAGCTATGTTGCCGGCAGCAAGAGCTTTCTTTACGTTAGCAACAAATTTTGGAATACTTCCTTTACCTTTTGCAGAAGAAAGAGCAATCCAACGTTCAACCGACAATACAATAACTGTCAAGAAGCAGCATTGGATGATAGGTACAACGAATCCACCCATGTAAACGGTTCCAAGAAGGTTGATTGGGTGTCCGGCTTCGTTGAAGTTGTCAGGATTCCCAAGAAGGAAAAGGAAGATGCAAAGAGCAACAATGAAACATGCAATGATTACCAAGAATGCATTCTTGATTCCACGAACGTTGCTTACTACAGCCCCAGATTTCTTCGGAGTTTCGTTAGGCTTTTTTGTTTCCATAATGAAATGAATAAAATTGTTAGAAAAATAAATTGATTAGTTAATGTTATTAGTCATATAATATTCTATCTATCTTCTATCTTTTACGATAGGCCTGACTATAAAAATGGTGTGCTTGATTCTGTATGAAAAAATGATATTCATACACTTTGGCCGCTGTCTATTGCTTATCATAGGGTTTCAGTAGCAAGTTTGGCATATATAAGCCACGCACATCGTTTTGCTCCACGTCTATCCTTAAAAAAGTTAGGCAAATGTATTATAAATATTTCAATTAGCCAACGTTGGGGACGGTTTTTTCCCTCTTTTTAGGAAAATATGGCTTTTAGGTTTCGATTTGTGTTGTTCGGCTATGTTGTACGGCATTACTTTGTTGTGTTGATTGTTGATGATTTTGAAATGTTGCCAAATATGTGGTATTTTTTTGAAAAACCATAATGTGCACTGATTTTTTTAATAACTTTGTACCAATTTTATTAATATGATTTGCAGAAATGGCTGATATCAAAATTAAGAAAGGTATAAACTTGAATGTAGAAGGAGCCATTGCCGATGCAACAATATCCAATACGGTCAGCAAGAGTTTTGCGGTTGTGCCTGATGATTTTACAGGTGTCGTGCCGCGGCTTGACGTGAGAGAAGGTGACACAGTGGATGCCGGCGATGTGCTTTACCATGACAAAGCCTGTCCCGATATTAAAGTGACGAGTCCTGTGGCAGGACGCGTAGCTGCTATCGTCAGGGGTGAACGTCGCAAGATTGAGGCGATTGTGATTGAGGCTGATGGAAGCGGTAGGGTGAAGAAACATGACGTGAGTGGTGACACTTGCAGTGTACTGCTAGAGTCGGGTCTGTGGTGTTCCATGCGTCAGCGCCCCTATGATATCGTGCCCAATCCGGCAGTGAGACCGCGTGATATCTTCGTGACGGCTTTTGATTCGGCTCCGCTTGCACCAGACTTTGCGTTACTGTTGAAAGGAAAAGAGCAGTATTTGCAAAAAGGCATTGAAGTGCTTTCTTCGCTTACCGACGGAGATGTTTACCTTGGTTGCACCCCGGGATGGATTCCGAATGTGAAAGGATGTATAATAAACATTTTTCATGGGCCGCATCCTGCCGGCAATGCAGGTGTGCAAATTGCTAACGTTAAACCTGTGAACAAGGGTGAAACAGTATGGACTCTCGATGCAGTGACTGTTGCTCGCATAGGTGAATTGTTCACGACCGGTGTGGTGCCGTTCGACAGCATTGTCGCTGTGGTGGGCGAGTCGGTCAAGCATCCGCATTATGCTCATTGTATCATGGGATGTGAGGTGTCGTCATTGTTGGGCAATGATGTCAAAGAACCTGATAATTGCCGAATTGTGTCTGGCAATTTGCTTACAGGTATTCGTGTTGCCGCTGATGGCTATTTACGGTTTCCGTATCGCCAATTGTCGGTAATTACAGAAGTTAGAAATCCTGCAGATTTTCTTGGTTGGGCCTCGCTTAGTCCCCGACGGTTTAGCATATATCATTCGTTCACACGTTGGCTTCTGCGTGGTGGCAGTCCTGCCACATTTGACGCAAAAATCAATGGTGGTGAGCGTGCCATAATTATGGCTGGTGAGTATGACCGTATGTTGCCGATGGACATTCTCGGCGAATATCTAATCAAGTCGATTATTGCATTTGATATTGAGAAGATGGAACAATTGGGAATATATGAGGTAGCTCCTGAAGATTTTGCATTGTGCGAGTTTGCTGATACGTCGAAACTGCCTTTGCAGAAGATTGTACGCGATGGACTTGACAAACTATATAAAGAGATGAATTAATCCCCTAAAACAAAATAACGTGAAAGGTTTAAGAAATTATCTCACAAAGATTAAACCCAATTTCATGCCTGGTGGCAAGTATAGCAAATTGCAATCGGTGTTTGAGGGGTTTGAATCGTTTTTGTTCACTCCCAACACGACATCGACATCGGGTGTGAGCATTCATGACAGCAACGACAGCAAGCGTACAATGACCGTGGTCATAGTTTCGCTTATCCCATGTTTGCTGTTTGGCATGTACAACATAGGTTATCAGCATTATCTTGCCATAGGTCAGTCTGATACAGGTTTCTGGAGTTTGTTCCTTTATGGTCTGCTTGCACTGTTGCCTACAATAGTGGTTTCCTACGTGGTAGGGCTCGGCATTGAGTTTATAAGTGCACAGATACGGCATCATGAGATACAGGAAGGATTCCTTGTTACAGGTATTCTGATTCCCCTTATATGCCCTATCAACACTCCGCTGTGGATGATTGCTGTTGCTACGGCATTTTCGGTGATTTTTGCCAAGGAGATATTTGGCGGCACTGGTATGAATGTGTTTAACGTAGCTCTTGTCACACGGGCGTTCTTGTTTTTTGCATATCCAGCAAAGATGTCGGGTGATGCGGCTTTTGTGGCAACAGAGCCGATATTGGGTCTTGGCAATGGAACGGTTGTCGATGCCTTTTCGGGCGCAACACCGCTTGGTCAAGTGACGACTGCTACTGCAGACAATTTGCAAATCACTAATATTGTTGGTGAACCTATAAGTACGTTTGATGCTTTCTTGGGGCTTATTCCAGGCTCGGTTGGTGAGACTTCCACGCTATGTATTTTAATAGGTGCGTTTGTGTTGCTATTTACCGGTACAGCTTCTTGGAAAGTTATGCTTTCTGTTTTTGTTGGCGGATTGTTCATGGGCTTTATCGCTAATGCGTTCCCGTCGGAGTTGTATCCGGCTTCATCGTTGTCACCGATTGAGCAAATATGCTTTGGTGGTTTTGCTTTTGCTGCGGTGTTTATGGCTACTGACCCCGTCACCGGCGCGCGTACCGAAGTTGGGAAATATATATACGGTTTTTTGATAGGAGTATTGGCCATACTGATACGTGTTTATAATAGCGGTTATCCAGAGGGAGCTATGCTTGCGGTATTATTTATGAATGCTTTTGCTCCACTCATCGACCATTTTGTAGTACAGTCTAATATCCGTCGCCGGTTGAAAAGGATAAAG
Source organism: uncultured Muribaculaceae bacterium (assembly GCA_964395975.1). GTDB lineage: Bacteria > Bacteroidota > Bacteroidia > Bacteroidales > Muribaculaceae > Avimuribaculum. The sequence goes on from CAYNBZ010000041.1 coordinate 9,632, forward strand.
ACTAATAATTAATAAGAGGAAGAAGATGAATACGCAGAGTAATACTTATACAGTAATATATTCGTCTATAATGGTGGTTGTGGTTGGGGCAGTTCTCGCTTTTGTGTATCAGTCGCTGAAACCGTTGCAGGACGAGAACATAGCTAACGATAAACGCCAACAGATATTGAGTGCGATACATGTTGTCGCTCCTGAGGGGGAAGTGAGTACCACTTATGAAAAGTATATTACTGGTGGATTTTTGACTGACCTCGATGGAAATCTCAATGATGGTGATGCATTTGCCATAGATATGGCAAATGAGGTAAAAAAATCCGATGCCGATCGTCAGTTACCAGTATTTATGGCTAAAACAGATGCCGACAAGACGGTATATGTGTTGCCGGTATATGGTGCAGGATTATGGGGACCGATTTGGGGATATGTTGCTGTCGAGGATGACGGCAGTACCATATATGGAGCATATTTCTCTCATTCCGGAGAAACGCCTGGACTCGGTGCTGAAATTTCCACAGAAGCGTTCCAACAGCAATTTGAAGGGAAAAGCCTATACAAGGATGGACATTTTCGGTCGGTAGATGTTATGAAGGCGGGGCAGAAACCTGTCGATGGAGCCAATTACGTTGATGCCATTTCGGGCGGAACCATCACAAGCAAAGGGGTTCAGTCGATGCTAAGCGACTGTCTTAAATTGTATGATGCATTTTTAAGCAAATTGCAAATCGAAAAAAACAATTAGCATTATTATGTTATCGAAAATATCCAAAGAAGCATTACTTGGCCCGTTGTCGCGTAACAACCCTGTGTTGGTACAGATATTGGGCATTTGTTCCTGTCTTGCCGTTACTGCAAAGTTGGAACCGGCGATAGTGATGGGAATTTCGGTTACTGCCATTACGGCATTTTCCAACCTGATAATTTCACTCATTCGCAATTCAATCCCTAACAACATACGCATTATCGTGCAACTTGTTGTAGTGGCTTCATTAGTTATCATTGTCGACCAAATTCTCAAGGCATATAATTATGAAATGAGCAAGGCTTTATCGGTGTTTATCGGCCTTATCATCACCAATTGCATTCTGATGGGTCGCCTTGAGGCTTTTGCCCTGTCCAATAAACCATGGCCATCGTTTCTCGATGGAATAGGTAATGGTATTGGGTATGCCATGATACTCATTGTTGTGGGTATAGTTCGCGAATTGTTGGGGTCGGGCACATTGCTCGGATTCCAAGTAATTCCGCAAGCATTGTATGATATGGGCTATTCTGATAATGGTTTGATGATATTGCCACCCATGGCACTTGTCACAGTCGGGTGCATTATATGGTGGCATCGCTCAAGGAACAAAGATCTGCAAGAAGAACAGTAACACGTCAAAAGAAGATAAAGAATGGAAGACCTTAATTTATTTGTAAGATCGATATTTATCGATAATATGATATTTGCCTACTTCTTGGGTATGTGTTCGTACCTTGCCGTGTCCAAGAATGTGAAGACAGCTTTCGGCCTTGGTGTGGCAGTGACGTTTATGCTTGTCGTAACACTGCCGTTAAACTATCTGCTCGACAACTATCTTCTTCAGCCGGGTGCTATGAAGTGGCTTGGCAAAGAGTTTGCCACAGTCGACTTGAGTTTCCTGTCCCTGATAATGTTTATTGCCGTCATAGCGTCGATTACGCAACTTGTGGAGATGGCTGTTGAGAAATTCTCGCCATCGCTTTATGCATCGTTGGGTATTTTCCTGCCATTGATTGCGGTAAACTGTGCAATACTTGGCGGTGCGCTGTTCATGCAGCAACGTGATTTCGGCTCTGCATGGACTGCAACTGTTTACGGTGCCGGCTCGGGTATTGGTTGGACTTTAGCTATTGTGGGGCTTGCGGCTATTCGAGAGAAACTGGCTTATAGTAATATCCCCAAACCGTTACGCGGAATAGGCATGACATTTATATTAACCGGCTTGATGGGTATAGCTTTCATGAGCTTCCTCGGCATAAAACTCTGATGGCAAATGGAACTAACGATTTTTACAAGTGCAATACTTTTCCTTATTGTAACTTTGTTGCTGGTAATCATTTTGCTTGTGGCAAAGAAATATCTTGTGCCGTCGGGAAATGTCACCATTGACATAAACGATGGCAAGAAGATGCTTGAAGTGTCGCAGGGCAGTTCACTGCTTTCCACGCTTGCTACACAAGGCATACACCTTGCATCGGCGTGTGGCGGCAAGGGAAGTTGTGGGCAATGTAAGGTACAGGTGCCCGATGGTGGTGGTAACATACTTCCGACTGAAACCGTTCATTTTTCACGCAAGGAGCAGCAGGCTAATTGGAGACTTGGTTGTCAAGTGAAAGTAAAAGACAATCTTAAAATATTGGTACCCGATTCGGTTCTTGAAATCAAAGAGTGGGAATGCGAGGTAATATCCAATAAGAATGTCGCTACGTTTATAAAGGAGTTTATCGTGGCGTTACCACCGGGCGAGCATATGAATTTTGTTCCAGGGTCGTATGCGCAGATAAGCATTCCGCCTTATGAAATGGATTATGACAAAGATATCGACAAAGAATCGATAGGAAAAGAATATTTGCCATCGTGGGAAAAATTCGGCTTGTTCGGGCTTAAGTGTAAAAACACAGAAACCACTATACGAGCTTATTCCATGGCAAACTATCCTGCCGAAGGCGACCGCATAATGCTCACAGTACGTATTGCGACACCGCCATTCAAGCCGAAACCGCAAGTGGGATTTCAAGATGTCATGCCTGGTATAGCATCTTCTTACATTTTTACCCTTAAACCAGGGGATAAGGTAAAGATGAGTGGTCCGTATGGTGACTTCCATCCTATTTTTGACTCAAATAAAGAGATGATATGGGTGGGTGGTGGTGCCGGCATGGCTCCGTTACGTGCGCAAATCATGCATATGACGAAGACGCTAAATACACGTGATCGTAAGATGTCGTATTTTTATGGAGCACGTGCTCTTAATGAGGTATTCTATTTGCAGGATTTTTTACAGCTTGAGAAGGAATTCCCTAATTTCTCATTCCATCTTGCACTCGACCGTCCAGATGCTGCAGCCGATGCTGCAGGTGTGAAGTACACACCGGGGTTTGTGCATCAGGTAATGTATGATACTTACTTAAAGAATCATGAAGCACCTGAGGATGTCGAATATTATATGTGTGGTCCCGGTCCGATGAGCAAAGCTGTAGAAGGTATGCTTTATAACCTTGGAGTCGACTTGGAAAGCATACATTTTGATAACTTCGGTTAGAAATCGTAACTTAATTAGTCATAGTGGTCCGACAGAAGTTCAGTATTATGAATTTTCTGTCGGATCTTATTTTATAACTTTTTGTTGACTATGAATTTTGAAAATGATGTTTGGGATTGTCGGCGAATTGGAATAAGGTGTTTCGTGGGTTGCGAAAAAAATAGTAATTTTGTAGAAAACAATAGTGTTCCTTTTAGTGGAACTCTTGATGGAATAACAGGATAAAAAACAGATAGTTGTGGCAAGAAAGATTTATGACCCTGATATAATAGACCGGCATTCTGCTACGGAACGCGATGCTATAAAAGCTCGGAAAGAAAATAAAAATTCGGGTAAGGGTGATCCCACGACAAGCGATGAATCGAGTGCGTTCAGAATAATTGTCGACTTTTTTAAAAATCGCAGGACACATACCTTTATAGGAATATTGTTAAGTCTGTTTGGGGTTTATTTACTCATCATTTTTATCTCTTATTTGTCTAATGGTGCTGCCGATCAAAGTTTTGTGATGTCGTCGCGTCCGCTTGCCGAAGGTGTCAATGTTGGTAATGCAGGTGCTGCTGCAGGTGCCGTTATGGCCGAAGCGTTTATAAGTAGGGGCGTAGGCCTTGCGGCATTTATTGTGGTTGCTTGGTGTCTTATAATAGGTATTAGGATGACATTGCCATCGACCAAGGTGCATTTTTTTCATTATACATTGATGTCGTTGGTAAATATCATCATGTGTGTTATGGTGCTTGGTGCCATATCTTTGTATGCCAATCCTGTGTTTTTTCCCTTGGGCGGTAATGTAGGATATTATAGCAATCAGTTGTTGCAGACGTTTACCGGTACACCTGGTATGATACTCATTGACATTCTCATTGTTGTGTTATGGGCATTAATATGTTATAAGACATTGCAATTGATATATTCGACGGTAAAGAAATATGTACCTAAGCGCACGAAGTTACGTGACGATGATGAGTGTACTGATGATGAAATCACTGAAATTGTAAAGACAGGCGATGATAAGAAGCAGTATGAAAATGTCGATGATGTCGATGAAGAAAATCCGTTTGAGCCGGAGGTGGTGAATAATGCCCAAGATGAAGGAACGGAAAAAATCGATTCGCTTAACGAACAACGGACTGATGAAAAGAATTCAGGCGATGCCGATGTGAAGAGTTCTGGCGTGTCTGAAATTGAAAGCACTATAACTGTGTCGAAGCCAATCGAACAGGGCAGTGAAAATCGTTTCGAGGCGTATGACCCTACTAAAGAGTTGTCAAAGTATAAAATGCCACCACTCGACTTGCTGCGAGATGGCAATTCGAAGCAACAAACTGCTGACATCGAGGAGCAGGAAGCGAATAAGCAACGTATTACCGAAACGCTTGCGCATTATGATATACAGATAAAGAAAATTGATGTGTGCGTTGGTCCTACAATCTCGTTATTTGAGATACAGCCGTGTGATGGAGTACGAATTTCAAAAATAAAAGGATTGGGCAATGACATACAGATGAGTCTTGCCGCACTCGGAATACGCATTATAGCTCCGATTCCGGGCAAATGCACGATAGGTATCGAAGTCCCTAACAAGGATCCGCAAACGGTATATATGCGGTCAATACTTGGGTCGGCGAAGTTTCAAAATGCCAAGATGGAGTTGCCGATGGCTCTTGGTTGTACAATAACCAACGATGTGGCAGTAGCCGACCTTGCCAAAATGCCTCATTTGCTTGTGGCTGGTGCCACAGGTCAGGGCAAGTCTGTGGGATTGAATGCAATTATTGCATCGTTGCTTTACAAAAAGCACCCTTCGGAGTTGAAACTTGTGCTTATAGATCCCAAGATGGTTGAATTCAGCCTTTATTCGAAACTTGAGTATCACTATCTTGCTAAACTTACAGGCGAGGATGAGTGTATTGTGATAGATTCAAAGAAGGCAATTGCTACTCTCAATTCGCTTGTGCAGGAGATGGAAAACCGCAACCACTTGCTACGCGATGCGGGAGAACGCAACATAAAGGATTACAATGCAAAATTCATAGCGCGTAAATTAAATCCTGAGAAAGGACACAGATATATGCCATACATCGTGCTTGTAGTAGACGAGTATGCCGACCTTGTGATGTCGGGAGGCAAGGACGTAGAGCGACCTATAGCCAGAATTGCACAAAAGGCACGAGCGGTGGGAATTCATATGATTATAGCCACTCAACGCCCGTCAACTGATGTTATTACAGGTATGATAAAGGCTAACTTCCCGGGTCGTATAGCATTCAAAGTCGTGCAGATGGTCGACAGTCGCACCATTCTCGATTGCCCTGGAGCCGAACAGCTTGTCGGACGTGGTGACATGTTGTTTTCATCAGCGGGAAGTGTTGTCGAGCGCATACAATGTGCATTTATAGATACACCTGAAGTGGAGAGCATTTGTGAGTATATTGGCAGTCAAGTAGGGTATGAAGAGGCATACGAATTGCCTGAATACATACCTGAGCCTGATGAAAAGACCTCTGATAGGGAAGGTGGCTCTATGAGCCTTAGCGACAGGGATCCTCTTTTTGATGAGATTGCGCAATATATTGTGACGAGCGACACTGCATCTACTTCATCGTTGCAGCGTCATTACAATATAGGCTATAACCGAGCTGGACGCATTATGGATCAAATGGAAGCTGCCGGTATCGTCGGACCGTCACAGGGTGGCAAACCTCGGAAAGTGTTGATTGATTCTACTCAATTGCAAGGACTACTTGCGCAATAAAAAGAATATATGGTTAAGAACGTGAAACGATTGATGTTGTCAATATTTTACATTGCACTTTCGACGGTAATGATGGCTCAGAATGCCGAAGATGTGTTGCAACGAGTCATAGACACATATAATAATAGTAAGGGGATTTCGGCTGATTATAGCATTACCTATGACATGACTACCGACCATGGTTTGATAGTCATGTCGGGAGAAAAATTCCGGATTTTGTCAAATGATTTAATGTGTTGGTATGATGGTTCCACCCAATGGGCTTATTCTTCGATGACTGAAGAAGTTAATATTACCAAGCCAACTCCTGAAGAATTGCAGTTGTCCAATCCTTATGCAGCATTGCTCGGTTTTAAAGACAATTCATATGTGTCGATTGTAGTCACTCCGCAAGATGATTATATGTTGTCGCTTATTCCACAATCGGGTGACAGCGATGTTAAACTCATACAATTGTTTGTGGGCATTAAAAGTTATCAGATAGGGCGGGCAGTATTTGTTATGGCTGATAATTCGCAGTATGTCGTCGATGTCGAAAATTATGCCGTAGGCAAGAAATTTCCTGATAATATTTTTAAGTATGATTCAAAATATGTGCCTGAAGGTACGCAAGTTATAGATTTAAGATAAATGATATAAAATTGTATGGAAACAGTCAAATGCTTGATTATTGGTTCCGGTCCTGCCGGTTTCACTGCTGCAATATATGCCTCGCGAGCCAATTTGGCTCCTGTGTTGTATGAAGGAGTTCAGCCCGGCGGGCAATTGACCATAACTACCGAAATAGAGAACTTCCCCGGGTATCCCGATGGAGTCGATGGATATGAAATGATGGAACAATTGAGGAAACAGGCCAAACGTTTCGGTACTGATATACGTCAGGGTGTAATTACATCGATTGATTTGTCAAAACGACCATTTGTAGCGGTAGTCGATGATGGTGCGGCAAACATTGCTGCCAATGCCGTGATTATCGCCACGGGTGCATCAGCTCGGTATCTTGGGCTTGCCGATGAGGAAAAATTCAGAGGTCGTGGTGTATCGGCATGTGCAACTTGCGATGGCTTTTTTTATCGCAAAAAGGTGGTGGCTGTTGTGGGAGGCGGTGACACTGCGTGTGAAGAGGCTTCTTATCTGAGCAATCTTGCATCGAAAGTATATATGATTGTACGCAAAGATCATTTGAGAGCATCGCAGGTAATGCAGAAACGTGTGTTCGACACAGATAATATCGAGGTGCTGTTTAACACCAATACTGTCGGTCTTTTTGGCAAAGAGGGTGTTGAGGGCGCACACCTTGTAAAATATAAAGGCACCCCACAAGAAGAGTTTTTTGACATAGCCATCGATGGCTTTTTCCTCGCTATCGGTCACCAACCAAACACATCATTTTTAAACAGACAGGTGGAACTTGATGAAAATGGTTATATCAAGACAAAAGGCAATGGGCAGGCAACAAGTGTCGAGGGTGTGTTTGCTGCCGGTGATGTGGCTGATCCCCATTATCGTCAAGCCATAACGGCTGCCGGAATGGGATGCAAGGCTGCACTCGACGTGGAAAAATTTTTATTGGCTGATGGGTATTAGTTATAGTGGCCTGCAGGCATCGGATATTTTTGAAAATAAAGACTGCAAGGAATTCCTGCAATTTACAGAATTACTTGAAACCGGGCCAATTGGCGTTTTCGACTCGGGATATGGCGGTTTGACAATTTTGCGTGATATTAAAAATCGCCTTCCGCAATATGATTATCTTTACTTGGGCGACAATGCAAGGGCTCCGTATGGTATGCGGTCGTTCGATGTAGTGTATCGTTTTACATTAGAAGCTGTTGAATATCTTTTCAATCAAGGTTGTCAGCTCGTTATCCTTGCTTGTAATACAGCCTCTGCCAAGGCATTACGCACTATACAGCAGAATGACTTGCCGCGTATTGCCCCTTCGCGGCGAGTTTTGGGTGTTATTAGGCCCACGGTGGAGAGAATAGGCGAGATTACACGGAATGGCAACATTGGCATATTTGGAACGCCCGGCACCATACAAAGTTGTTCTTACGACATTGAAATCAATAAGATGTATGGCGGTCGTTGCTGTGTGTTTGGGCAGGCTTGTCCCATGTGGGTACCGCTTGTAGAGAATAGCGAAGCCGATGGTGATGGTGCCGACTACTTTGTTAAAAAATATATCTCTAAATTGTTATGTCAATGTGGCGACATTGACTGTGTGATACTCGGTTGCACTCATTATCCGCTGCTTATCAACAAAATAAGGCAGTATATGCCTGATGGTGTTACTATTGTCGAACAAGGGGGGATAGTAGCAGAAAGCCTTGCTGATTATCTTGAACGTCACCCCGAAATGGAAAGTCGTTGCAGCCAAGGAGGAGCGGTGCGTTATTTGACCACTGAAAAAGTTGATCGTTTCAATGAAATGGCTACATTGTTTCTACGTGAACCTGTGGTTGCTAGTAGCATTTCATTCAATTAGAGTGGTGCATGTAGTGAAAAGTGGTACTTCACTGTATTTTCACAATTATACTTATTTACATTTTTTGATTCAGTTTTTTTGGTGTACGATTATTTGTGTGGTAAAAGTTGATTATCTTTGTAATAACTATATCGGTTTTTTAATTCAAACATTATAAATAACTTACTATGGCAACAACTCCAGAGTTTAAGTATCAGCATCCGTTTCCGTTGGGTGCCGATGATACCGAATACTATCTGCTTACGAAAGATTATGTTTCGGTTGGCGAATTTGAAGGCAAGCCAATCCTGAAAATTGAAAAAGAGGGTCTTACCATGATGGCACAGCAGGCTTTCCGTGATGTTTCGTTCTTATTGCGTCGCAGCCATAATTTGCAAGTGGCAAAAATTCTTAATGATCCCGAAGCAAGCGAAAACGACAAGTATGTGGCACTTACGTTCTTGCGAAATGCCGATGTTTCGGTTAAGGGTAAATTGCCTCTGTGTCAAGATACCGGTACGGCTATCATTCATGGTGAAAAAGGCCAACAAGTGTGGACAGGATATTGCGATGAAGAAGCATTGTCGCTTGGCGTATATAATACCTACACGCAGGAGAACTTGCGCTACTCGCAAAATGCGCCTCTTAACATGTATGACGAGGTGAACACACGTTGTAATTTGCCGGCACAAATCGATCTTGAGGCTACTGAGGGGATGGAATATCGATTTCTGTGTGTAACCAAAGGTGGAGGGTCTGCCAATAAGACTTATTTGTTCCAGGAAACCAAGGCGTTGCTCAATCCCGATACGCTTGTACCGTTCCTTGTGGAAAAAATGAAGACGCTTGGTACAGCTGCATGTCCACCTTACCATATCGCATTTGTAATCGGTGGTACTTCGGCCGAAAAAAATCTGCTCACGGTGAAACTTGCATCGACTCACTACTATGATTCATTACCCACAACCGGAAATGAATATGGTCGTGCATTCCGTGATATTGAACTTGAACAACGTTTGCTTGATGAAGCACATAAGATTGGGCTTGGAGCACAATTTGGTGGCAAATACTTTGCACATGATGTACGTGTGGTACGCTTGCCACGTCATGGTGCATCTTGCCCTGTTGGTATGGGTGTAAGTTGCTCGGCCGACCGGAATATCAAATGTAAAATAAACAAAGATGGCATCTGGATTGAAAAACTTGACGATAACCCGACTGAATTAATACCGGAGGAATTGCGCAATGCCGGAGAGGGTAATGCTGTTAAAATCGACCTTAACCAGCCAATGTGCGAAATATTGAAAGAACTTGACAAATATCCGGTGTCAACACGTCTGTCGCTCAATGGCACTATTATCGTTGGTCGCGACATAGCTCATGCCCGTCTTAAAGAACGTCTTGATCGTGGTGAGGGGCTGCCTCAGTACATCAAAGATCACCCCATTTATTATGCAGGTCCTGCTAAAACTCCGGCTGGAATGCCTTGTGGCTCGATGGGACCGACTACGGCAGGTCGCATGGATCCATATGTCGATTTGTTTCAAAGCAATGGAGGTAGCATGGTGATGCTTGCAAAAGGTAATCGCAGCCAGGCAGTTACGGATGCTTGTAAGAAGCATGGCGGTTTTTACCTTGGTAGTATTGGTGGTCCTGCGGCCATTCTTGCGCAGAACAATATCAAGAGCATCAAGTGCCTTGAATATCCCGAGCTTGGAATGGAAGCTATTTGGCAAATCGAAGTTGAAGATTTCCCAGCATTTATCCTTGTTGATAACAAGGGTAATGACTTTTTCACTCAAATCAAGCAAAAGCACTGCTGATAAATACCTTATTGTTTTTTTACTTGATCATATATGCGCCATACACGTCTATAAATTATGTGTATGGCGTATATTATATGGGATTTAAGATCCGGATGTAACTTCGTATGAAAAGAGCATCAGAACATATTTAGGGACATTTACTGAATATCCCTACCTAAAGACACACAAAAGCCAACTAATTCGCAACACTTTGTGTATGAGTTAGTTGGCTAATTTTATGGTATTTACTGAATGTCCTTACATACTTCTGCTAGTGCCTTTTAACTTTATGAAAGATATTATATTATATTATATTATATTATATTATATTATATTATATTTGCAGCGTCCAAGCACAAGGCCTGAAGGGCATGCCCCCGCTTGTACAAGTATTTATTGTTTTATTGTCTAACTTTTTAAAATTTTGTTCTTATGGAAAAGTCTCCTTTACATAA